>CALGEF010000362.1 GCA_937881755.1 uncultured Acidobacteriota bacterium | reverse complement strand
GATATCGGTGAGGCCCGGATTGTCGGCTTCGAGGGCGGCGACGAAGGTGTCGCGCCATTCGACGAGCTGCTCATAGGAGGGGCCGCCGATCACGAACTGGACCGGCTTGCCGCCGCCGCTCGCGAGGCCCTGGCGCATGATGGCGAAGGCCCGGATGCCGGGAAGGTCGGACATCTTGGCGTTGATCTCTCCCATCACCTCTTGAGCCGGGCGGCGGCTTGACCAGTCATCGAGCACCGCGACGACGTTGCCCTGGTTGTAGGCGTTGGAGCCGAAGCCGGGGGCGCGCACGAGGAGGCGGCTGATCTCGCCGGACTCCGTATACGGAAGGAGGCGGCGTTCGATCTCGTCGAGGTATTTAGACATATACTCGAATGACGCGCCTTCGGGGCCGCGAACGGTGATGAAGAAACTGCCGCGGTCTTCGGTCGGCGCGTACTCCTGACCAAGCGTCTGGTAGAGCAGCCAGATGGCCGCGAAAGCGCCGAGCAGGCCGGCAATCATGATGACCGGGAAGCGCACGATGATATCGAACACGTGGCCATATAGCCATTTGATGCCGTTGAAGGCGCGGTCGACCAGGTTCGGCAGCAGCGCCAGGACACCGGTTCGAGACCCGGTGTGCGGCTTCAGGATTTTCGAGGCGATCATCGGCGACAGGGACAGCGCCACAAAACACGAGAACGCGACGGAGGCGGCAATCGCGACGGCAAATTCGGTGAACAGGCGGCCGGTATTGCCGCCCATGAAGGTGATGGGGATGAACACGGCCATCAGGACAAGCGTGGTGGCGAACACGGCGAAGCCGACCTGGCGGGTGCCGTTGAAGGCGGCGACAAGCGGGGTTTCGCCGAGTTCCTTCATGCGCCGGTCGATATTCTCGAGCACCACGATGGCGTCGTCCACGATCAGGCCGATGGCGAGCACAAGCGCCAGCAGGGTCAAGAGGTTCAGCGACAGGCCGAGCGCGTACATGATGATGAAGGTTGCGATCACCGAGACAGGCACGGTGACGGCCGGGATCAGGGTGGCGCGCAGGCTGCCGAGGAAGAGGAAGATGACGAGGGTGACGAGACCGACGGTGATGGCGAGGGTCCGCCAGACTTCGCGGATCGAGGCTTCGATGA
Organism: uncultured Acidobacteriota bacterium; assembly: GCA_937881755.1. GTDB lineage: Bacteria > Pseudomonadota > Alphaproteobacteria > Caulobacterales > Hyphomonadaceae > Hyphomonas. Next base: position 7,828 of record CALGEF010000362.1, on the reverse strand, counting down.
AGACCGAGCTGTCGAAGGAGCGGTAGATCTGCATGCCGCCGGGCAGGGTGGCGTTGAGATCCTCGGCGAGTTCTTTGGCGGCTTTCGCCACATCAACTGTGTTGGCGGTGGACTGTTTGACGATGCCGAGGCCGACCATCGGCTCGCCATTGCCGCGGAAGGTGGTGCGGTCATCGACGGTGCCGCGCTCGACGCGGGCGACATCGCCGAGGCGCACGAGGTAGCCTTCGCCCTGCGCGATCACCAGGCCGGCGAAATCATCCACAGTGCGGAAGGCGCGGTCGATGCGCATGGTGTAGTAGAGGTCGCCGGATTCGAGGTTGCCGGCGGGCGCTTCGATATTCTCGGCGCGAAGGGCGCGTTCGATGTCGCTGGCGACAAGACCGCGGGCGGCAAGGGCGCGGCGATCGATCCAGACGCGCATCGCATAGTCACGCGCGCCGCCGACCTGAACACGGGCGACGCCGTCGAGGGCGGAGAAGCGATCAACGAGGTAGCGGTTGGCGTAATCGGTGAGTTCAGGGGTCGCGAGCTGTTCGCTGGCGAGGTTCATCCAGAGGATCACATCATCGTCGGCGTCGGCTTTCTCGACTTCCGGCGGATCGGCCTCGTCGGGCAGGAGGTCGACGACGCCGGAGACCCGGTCGCGCACATCATTGGCGGCCGATTCAATATCCCGGTCGATGCGGAACTCGATCGAAATGTTGGAGCGGCCGTCCTGCGAGCGCGAGTTGATGAAGCGCACGCCCTCGACACCGGCGATGCGGTCTTCGATGATCTGCGTAATGCGGGTTTCAACGACCGAGGCGGATGCGCCGGGATAGCTGGTCGAGATCGAGACGACCGGAGGGTCGATGTCGGGATACTCACGAAGGGCAAGGCGCGAGAAGGCGACGAGGCCGAACACGATCAGAACGAGGGAGACAACCCAGGCGAAGACGGGCCGCTTGATCGAGGTATCCGACAGCATCATGGCGGTCTAATCCCGGTTCGCGGCGGACGGCTCTGCGCCGCCGCCAGGCCCGCCGGCCGCAGCCGGTTGCAGGATCGCCTGATCTCGCAGGACAATGGCAGCGCCTTCGCGCAGGCGCAGGGTACCTTCAGTGACGATGCGCTGGCCGGGCTCAAGGCCCGCCAGGATTTCGGCCCGTCCGTCCTGGCGCAGGCCGATTTCGACCTTGACGCGGTTGGCCACCGGGCCGGAGGCGCCGTCCGAGACGGTCCAGACAAAAGTTTCAGGGCCCAGGGGCTGGAGCGCGCCTTCGGGCACCGACAGCGCCTCGCGCGGCTGGGCGAGCAGGGCAACGGCGACAAACATCCCGGCCTTCAGCTGGCCGTCGGCGTTCGGGACTATTGCGCGTACACGGACGGAGCGGGTGACGGGATCAATCGAATTGTTGATGCTGTCGACAGTGCCGGTGAAGGCAGCGCCCGGCAGGTCGTTTGAGCGCGCCTCGATGGTGAGGCCGGGCTTGAGACTGCTGAGGAAGATCGAGGGCACGGCAAAGTCGAGACGCATGACGCTGTCATCGATTAGCGTGGCGACGACATCACCGGGGCGGACGAGCGAGCCGACAGAGACCTGCCGGAAGCCGAGCACGCCGTCGAAGGGAGCGACGAGCACACGGTCGCGCTGGCGCGACTGCACGGCGCGCAGCTCGGCGGCGGCGGCGTTGGCATTGCGGCGGGCAATGTCGAGCTCGGCCTGCGAGACGGCGCCCTTCGCGGTCAGCGGCTCGAGGCGTGCGAGTTCCTGGTTGGCCTGCGCCAGTTCGGCTTCTGCCCCTTCGACGAGGGCGCTCTGCTCACGCTGGGCGAGCGAGACGAGGGTCTTGCCGGCTTTCACGCGCTGACCGTCTTCGAAATAGACGGCGGTGACGCGGTCGGAGGCGGAGAGCGTGAGGTCGGCGCGCTCGTTGGCTTCCAGCGTGCCGATGGCCTCGACGCGGTTGGCGAAGGTCTGGTTGCGGGCGGGCTCGGCGAAAACGCTTGCGGGGGGCGGGCCGCCGCGGCCGCCTCCGGGCCCGCCGGCGAGCCCGGAGGCGCCGTTGTCGGAGCAACCGGGCAGGACGGCGAGGGCGATCAGCATTGCGGCGCCTGCCAAAAGGGCGGCAGCGCGGGGCCGGGTTCGGGAGGTCGGCGTGTTCATGGATTTTCTTCCTGATCCGCCCGGAAGGCGATGAGTTCTTCGTCAGTCCAGATGCCGCCGAGGCTGCGATAGGCGCGGATGGCGCGGCGGGCGATTTCGGCTTCGTTCACGGCGAGCTGATCTTCCGTGGTCAGAAGGGTGCGTTGCGCGTCGAGAACGTCAAGGGAGGAGTCGAGGCCCTCCTGGAAGCGCAGGCGCGAGAGTTCGTAGGAGCGGCGTGCGGCGGCGAGAGCGGCTTCAAGGTCGGCGCGGCGCCCGCGCTCGGTGACGTAGTCGGAGAGCGCGGTCTCGGCGTCGGAGAGTGCGCCGAGAACGGTGGCTTCGTAGTCAGCGACGGCGGCGAGCGTGCGGGCGTCGCTGACGTCGATCTGTGCGTAAACGCGGCGCAGGTCCGGGCCTGCCCAGCTTATAGAGGGGCCAAAGGAGAGACCGATGGAGTCCTCGTTGAAGGCGGCGCCTGTATCGCTGATCAGGCCGAAGAGGTTCGCATTGAGCGTGATGCGCGGGAACAGGTTGGCGCGGGCCGCGTCGCCGAGGGCGAGGGCGGCGCCGATACGCGCTTCAGCGAGGCGCACGTCCGGGCGGCGGCGCAGCATGTCCTCCGGCGCGCCGGCGCTCAGCGAGGCGGTGAGGCGCGGGATGCGGGCAACGCGCTCGCCGTCCGGACTTGTGACCGGGGCCGGCAGGGTCGCGGCGGCGCCGGTGAGGGCGGCAAGGCGGTTGCGGGCGGACGCGATGGTCGCGCGGAAGACGGGGAGGGAGGCAAGGGTGGTGCGATACTGGGCTTCGGCGCGGTTCAGATCCAGCTCGTTGGCGCGGCCATTGTCGAACAGGGTCTGGACAAGGTCCAGGCTGTCCTTCTGCGCGGCGGCGTTGGCCTGGGCGACGCCGAGGCGGGCTTCGGCGCTGCGCAGGTCGATATAGGCGAGGGCGGTTTGCGAGGCGACGGTCACGGCGAGGTCGCGGCGCAGTTCGCGCGCGGCGGTCCCGTCATAGCGGGCCGCTTCGATGGCGGCGTTGAGGCGGCCGAAGGCATCGAGTTCCCAGCCGGCGGCGAGGCTGGCATCGCCGCTCGCTTCGAAGTCGTCGGCGCCGCCCGCAGGGCGCCGGGCGGCGGCGCTGGCGGAGGCGTTGAGCCACGGGTTGCGGCCGAGCAGGGCGAGGCGGAGCAGGGCTTCAGCCCCGGCGACGGAATAATCCGCGCCGCGCAGGACAGGCGAGGCCTTAAGGGCGGTCTCGACGAGGCGCTGGAGTTCGGGGTCGTCAAAGCCCGTCCACCAGCCCGCAGAGGGCGCGCCGGTGCCGGTGAGGGCCCGGAAGCCGGGACCGGTCTCGACGGCCGGGGCGGCGGCAAGGGGAGCGGCGGGCACGCCGGCGCAGGCCGCAACCATGAGGGCAGCGAACACGACGCCCGCAAGGCGGGCCGGGCGGACCAGGTATAAGGTTGTCATAGGCCTCTACAATTAGACGGTGAACCTTACCGATCAAGGCTATAACAGCCATGCACGTGTTAAGTCCGGTAAATCCATTATACGAGGTCCGGGCCGGTTTGTCCGTCGCGGCGACCACTTAACTTTGCGCATAATAGCCATTCGCAGCAGCGGCGAGGCGCTTGCCCGAGCTAGGTTCACGGCTCCGTGACCAGCGGGCCGTATCAGGCCGGCTGCTCCTCGCCCCTGGCGAGACACGTGTTGCGGCGCGCGAAGGCGAAATACAGCACCAGGCCGAGGCCGTTCCAGATGAAGAAGTTGACCTGGGTGGAGACCGGCAGGCGGACAAACAGGTAGAGGCGGCCGGCGATGCAGCCGGCGCCGGCACCGAGGGCGATCAGGTGCGGCCAGCTGAGGGTGGGCGCCAGCCGCGTTCCGGGCTCGAAGTCCGCGATCGTGTCGATCGATCGCCGGCGCGTCAGAAATGACATCAGCCCTATCCTCCCCGGACGCTTAAAGGCCGATTTTACCCCGGTGCGGCCCGAGATGGGAACTCCGTTTCGCGGGCGGTTAGAAATTCACCCGGCTGGAGACGGCGCCGTCGACGATGAGGTTCGAGCCCGTGGTGTAGGAGGAGAGGGGGCTGGCGAGGAAGACGGCGGCGTTGGCGATCTCCTGCGGCGTGGCGCAGCGGCCGGTGGGGTTGCGGGCATTCGCCTGCGCGAAGAAGTCCGGCGCATTGGTCTTGACCATGTCCCAGACGCCGCCCTCGAAGAAAACCATGCCGGGCGAGACGACATTGACGCGGATACCTGCCCTGGCGTGCTGGCGGGCGAGGCCCTTGGCCATGTGGATCAGCGCGGCCTTGATCGGGCCGTAGCTGTCGGCGCGGTCGGCCTGCGCGGCGGAGATCGAGGAGATTATGATGAAGGCCGTGTCGCCAGACGCCTTTGCGGCTTTCTCGAGGAAAGGGTGGGCGGCGTCGAAGGCGTTGACCGCGGCGAGCACGTCGAGCTGGAAGTTCTTTTCCCAGGCGTCGATGTCATTGCCCTGGGCCATCGCGCCGGCATTCGAGACGAGGATGTCGAGGCCGCCGAGTTCGTGCGCGGCCGAAGCGATCCAGTCCTTGAGGGCGGCGCCGTCGGTGACGTTCACGCTCGCGCCGGTGGCTTTGACGCCGAGAGCTTTCAGTTCGGCCACGGCGGCGGCAACTTGGTCTGCATTGCGCGCGCAGACCCCGAGATTCGCGCCTTCTTTCGCGAGCGTGTCCGCGATCGCACGGCCAATGCCGCGCGTGCCGCCGAGGATGAGCGCGTTCTTGCCTTTGATGTGGAGATCCATGGGGGCGTTTCCTGTTTTGGGCAGCCGCACAGAGCGGCATGTTGATGTGGCCACTGTGCGGGCAAATCTGTGTTTGTCCACCGGGGTGGCCGGCCTAGCGAACGAGATCGTCTGCACCGCCCTCATCAAAGGCCTTGACGATTTGCTTCGCAGCTCTTGCAAGGTCGGTCTGCGTGTTGAGCGCTGCAGCCCAGACCGTGTCTCCGTAACTGCCGATCCACCGCGTCTCGCCGGTCCGGACATCAATCAGCCGCAGGCTCATTTTCACCCGGTCGAATGCATAGAGCGGGCCGCCGACGGTCTCGGCCGTTCCGGCGACAACAAAATCCACACCCAGGTCATCGCCGTATTTTCGCAGCGGGCCGGCCGACGCCGGCGAACCGTCCGTGAGGTTTGCCTCATAGCCGATGAGGCTGATGACGGACGGACCTTCCCGCACCGGAATGCCGCGCGCTGCAAATTGCCGGGCGACCAGATCCATGGCTTGCGGGCCGAGGTCTCCCCCGAGCGGAATGATCGCCAGTCTCGCAGGTTTGTCAGGGCGCTCGGGAATGACGATCGAACGGGTCGGCGTGCAGGCCTGCACGCCGGCCAGGAGCGATGCGGCAACAAGCAGGTGCTTCATGGAACTGTTCTTCCCCGCTTCGCCTTCGTCCAGGTGCTGGCCGAATCTCCTGGTACCCTATTTTCTGTTCGCGCAAAGTCTATGGGGCCAGGACCGGAAACGGACCCGGCGCGAAGTTTCGGGAGGCCAGCGTGTTGCATGGCGCGCCGGCGAGGGTGATACGAGAACTGCTATCTCGCCTAATCTCGAGTGCCGGCATTCCATCCGCATCAACCGTCAGTGGCGGCTTATTTTTCAGTGGGATGGCGCGCGGGGCGAAGCCTCGGACGTCTATCTTGACGATCACAGTTACAGATAGGTTCAGACGGGAAGGACGGGCGATATGCTGATGACAAAACGCAAGCCGGCTTCGGTCGGCGAGATCCTGACCGAGGAGTTCATGGAGCCGCTCGGTCTGACCCAGAGCGCGCTTGCGGAGGCGATGGGTGTGCAACGCAAGCATGTCAACGAGCTGTGCAATAACAAGCGCAATGTTACTGCGGCGACGGCTTTGATACTTTCTCGGGTTTTTTCCAACAGCCCGGATTTCTGGTTGAACGTGCAACGTCGCACGGAACTCTGGGAGGTTATGCATGATCCAAAAGAGCAGACGCGCATTAAGCGTGCGAAACCGCTCACGGCTGCATGACTGACGAGGGGCAATGCCCGGCCGGGGCGCCGCTCTGGAGGGGCCAGCTTCTGGCGCCGATTCACATTCAGGCTCATGCACGCGAGGCGTCGTCGCGTCGCGAAGTACGCCCGATGAGGCGCGCGCATGAGTACGCTGCGAGCCTCACTCTCCCAATGCAATGAGCGAGTAAGACGTCGAGCGTCCGCCGCCTTGATCTTTTTGCAGGATGCCAAGCCTGATCAGGCCGCCAATGTCACGGCCTGAGGTGTCTTGCGAGCATTTCGCGAGCTTGGCCCATTTTGAAGATGTCAGTTTACCCTCAAATCCGTCGAGCAACTTGTTCAGCATCAGCCGCTGGCGGTCGTTGAGGCCCGCAGAGGCATAGCGTTCCCAGAACCTGGCTTTCAAAAGCACGGCGCTGAGTATGGTTTCTGCGCCTGTGAAAGCGCGGTCGAGGCACGCCAGAAACCACTCAAGCCAGCTCGTGATATCGAGATCACCGCGCTGGGTGGATTCCAGCATGAGGTAGTATGCGGAACGCTCGGCGCGGATCTGGCTGGACATCGAATAAAAGCGCTGCGCGCTGCCTTCCGAGCGAGCCAGGCTGAGGTCTGCGATCGCGCGCGCGAGACGTCCGTTGCCGTCTGCAAACGGATGGATTGTGACAAACCACAAATGCGCAATGGCAGCCTTGAGGACGGGATCCAGCGTGTCCATTGCGTTGAACCAGTTCAGGAAGGCCTTCATCTCAGCCGGAACTTTGCCGGCCGGCGGCGCTTCAAAGTGGACGCGGTATCGTCCGATTGGGCCTGAGACGACCTGCATGGCGCCGGATGCGTCATCCCGCCAGGCGCCGACGATGATCTTCGACATGCCAGATCGCCCCGTCGGAAACAGGGCGGCATGCCATCCCAGCAGTCTGTCTTCGGTCAGTCGCTCTGCATAATTCTGTGTTGCATCGAGCATCATCTCGACAATGCCCTCAACGTCCCGGTCGGCCGGGGTCAGGGCGCCGATATCGATGCCCAGGCGCCGGGCGAGTGACGAGCGAACCTGGCCGGCATCCAGATATTCGTTCTCGATCTCGCTCGTCTTGAGGACATCGGCGGTCAGGGTGCGCAGCACGGCTTCGTTCTTCAGTGCGAACCCCAGCATTTCCATACGCCCGAGCAAGCGGCCCTGACGATGGCGCAGTCCAGTCAGGATTGCGGCGATAGCCGGCTCATTCCATCTGAATGACGGCCACGCCTCTTGCTCATATATGTACGACATTCTCCGCACCTTTTGCAAAGATTATATCCGATAATACGGATGAAAGCGAGCTTATTATCCGCGCGATGTGCGGCTAATAAGAGGGCGAATCTCCGCGTGCAGGTCGTGTTTTAGGCGTCGCCCGGGACCGGGCCGCGAATCCCGTCCGGGTGCGCTCAGGAACGCGCCTTGCGGCCGCGATGGGCGGGCTTCCTGCACTCGCCAAGAACATTCCGGATTTTTGACTATTGCATTCCTGAATTTTGGAGTAGGCGTTCCGGAAATTCATTTCCTTGATTCCGGATAGTCGAACATGCCCAAACAGCCCTCGGTTCGTCCTTTCGACCGCCATGCCGACACGCGTGTGCGTACCGCGATGGAGGACACCCGGATTGTTGCCCTGGTCGGACCGCGCCAGTCCG
>CALGEF010000361.1 GCA_937881755.1 uncultured Acidobacteriota bacterium | reverse complement strand
ACCCGATTTCCGTTTCATACACACCTTAATCCAAGAGGAGACACAAATGAGAAAGATCCTTGCAGTGGCGGCACTTGCCGCGTTGGCTACGGCCTCGACGGGAGCGCTTGCAGAGCCCAACCCGTACGACTTCCAGAATCTGCCGAAACAACCCGGTCAGATTCAGATGGTTGTCGCCCATACGGTCAATATGGAATGGAGTTCGCATACTGCGGTGCTCAAACGCTTCACCGAACTGGTGTCCATCTATACCAACAACCAGATCCGCGGCCAGATCTTCCCGGGCGCTCAACTCGGTGGGGAACTGGAGATGAGCCAGCAGGTTCGGCAGGGCAAAATCCACGTCGCGCTGCCGGCGACCAACAATCTGTCGGCGATGGCTCCCTCGCTCAACGTGTTCGTCCTGCCCTATATAGCGACCAGCACCGAGGAGGTCAACTACCTGCAGGACAAGCTCACGCCGACCCTTGTGCCTCGCGTGATCAAGGAAGCCAATGTGCGCATTGTGGGGTGGGAGAATAGCGGGTGGCGCGCATTTTTCTACAAATCTGACAACCCCATCGAGAAGCCTTCGGATCTGTCCAAGCTCAAGATGCGCGTTCCGCCAAACCCGATCATGATTGCCTCATACAAGGCTTGGGGTGGGCAACCCACACCGCTGGGCTGGACCGAGTTGTACAACGCGCTCCAGCAAGGCGTGGTGCAGGGCGGGGACAACCCGGTGACTGATGTGATCGGTATGAAATTCCATGAAGTTATCAATCGGATGACGCGCTTTCACTACACCATCCTGACTCACCCTATCATCGTATCTGAAACATGGTTCAGCGGGCTATCCAAGCCACACCAAGAAGCCATCCTGCGCGCTGGCCGGGAAGCGACCGACTACATCCGCTGGTGGCAGCCGCAGGACGAAGCCGCCTGGTGGAAAAAAGCCGAGGCCGCAGGCGTGAAAGTCACGGACATCAAGGACGAGACCGAGTGGGTGACCAAGGCCCGCGCCATTTGGCCCGAGTACTACAAGACGATCGGCCCCGATGGTGAGGCCCTGGCGAAGCAGGCGCTGGGCATAGTCAGCGACTATCAGAAGATGTCGGTTAAGAAGTAGGCAACACGGCCACAGTCGAGGTCAACGCGGGCCGCCCAGTGTGACGGCCCGCCCAATTGAAAGGCGCCTTTTATGCTGCAAACCATGTTGCGTAACCGATTGTTGCGCGTTCTCGAATGGGTACAGGTCTGGGCCTCCCACCTGACGATCGCGCTGACCGTCGGCGCGCTCACCCTGCAGGTTGTTTCCCGCGAGATGGGCTGGCAGGTCGACTGGACCGAAGAGCTCGCGCGGTTTTCTTTCCTGGTGATGGTGTTTACCAGCGCCAGCTATGCCTCGGGAAAATTGAGCCATCTGCGCGTCAGCGTTTTCTCGGACTTGGCCGCACGATGGCGCTACACCCGCTGGTTGGTGGAGAAAATCCAGTTTCTGTGCATAGTCCTGTTTGATGCCCTGTTCTTCTGGTACGCCAGCCTGAATGTGGCCGAAGGTCTTCGCTATCCGACGATATCGCCATCGCTCGGGTTCAACGAGAGCTTTCTGTTTCTTGCTCCCGCCGTGTTCTTTGGCATCGCCATCATCCAGCGCTTCATGTTGCTGTTCGGTGATGCGCCAGGTGCTGCCCAGGAAGCCGCCGCATGACGCCGACCCAAATGACTCTTGCAGTGCTGTTCCCGGTGCTGCTGACCATTGGCGTGCCGATCTACGTATCGCTGGGGCTGACCGGTTTCGCTGTCGCATATTTCACCGACAGCCCGATGCAATTTGCATCGCAGACGATTCTCAACGGCGTCAACCAGTACCCCCTGCTCGCGATACCGGCATTCATCCTGGCCGGTAATCTGATGGAACAAGGCGGCATCACGAAACACATCGTCGATATCTTCCGCCGTATGTTCGGCCATATCCGCGGCAGCCTGGGTATGGTCACGATATTTGCCTGCATGTTTTTCGCGGCCATTTCGGGATCCGGCCCTGGCACCACGGCCGCGATCGGCGGGATCATGATTCCGGCAATGATGCGTTACGGCTATCCCCCCGCCTATGCGGCGGCTGTGGCGGCTACCGGTGGCACACTGGGCGTGCTGATCCCGCCCAGTAATCCAATGATCATCTATGGTCTGATCGCGAATGCTTCGATCCGGGATCTGTTCATTGCCGGCGTCATACCCGGCCTGATTGTTGGTCTGGCACTTGCCGGCGTGGCCTACGGCATGGCCCGCTACTACAAGATCGAGACAGTCGACCGCGAAGTCGGTGGCGAGGGCCGGCGTACTCTCGCCTCACTCGTCTGGGAAGGGAAGGCCGCGCTGGCGTTACCTTTTCTTGTCCTTGGCGGAATCTACACCGGCATATTCACGCCGGTCGAGGCATCTGTAATGGCAGTGGTCTATTCGCTGATCGTCGGTCGTTTCGTCTACAAGTCGCTCGAGTCGGCGAAGCTCAAGATCGCGTTCGAGCGCACCCACATGATCTCTGGCGCGTTGATGATCGTGGTGGCGTGCTCAACGCTCTTTGCGCGGGTCATCACCTTCGAGCGCATTCCTCAGGAGCTGGTAACCGCGTTCTCCGATATGGCCAGCGGGCCGCTCGGCGTTCTGCTGCTCATCAACTTGCTGCTGCTGATCATCGGCTGCTTCATGGAGACCATGTCGGCGATCATCATCCTCAGCCCGATCCTCGTACCGCTGGTAAAGTCTTTTGGTGTGGATCCCGTGCATTTCGGCATGCTCCTGATCGTCAACGTGGAGATTGCGTTCCTCACCCCGCCGCTGGGCGTGAACCTGTTCGTCGCGGCCCAGATCGCCGGGATCAAGATCGAAAAGATGTTTATGTCGGTGCTGCCGTTCCTGTTCGCACTGCTGTGCGTCCTGTCCTTGATTACGCTGGTGCCCGCGATCAGCCTGTGGTTGCCGAGTCTGCTGCGATGAGCGTAAAGGAATACGACTACATCCTCGTCGGAGCCGGCTCGGCGGGATGCCTACTCGCCAACCGCCTTACATCTGCTGGCCACCGGGTGCTCCTGCTCGAGGCTGGCGGTCCCGATCGCAACTTCTGGCTCCACCTGCCGGTAGGCTATTTTAAGACCATGATGGATCCGCGTTTCACGCGGCAGTTCGACACCGAGCCGAGTGAAGGTTCGGGTGGCCGCAACGTCGTCTGGCCACGCGGCCGGGTGCTCGGTGGCTCTTCCTCGGTCAATGGCCTTATTTACATACGCGGACAACACGAGGACTACGAGGACTGGGTCGCGGCCGGCGCGCAAGGTTGGGGCTACGCTTCTGTCCTGCCGGTGTTCAAACGTAGCGAGAACTACATGGGCGGGGCATCGGAGTACCACGGCGCATCGGGCGAACTCAGCGTATCCGACCTGCGCAACGACCATCCCTATTGCGAAGCCTGGGTGGAAGCCGGTCAGCAATTCGGACTGCCCTTCAATCCGGACTTCAACGGCGCGACCGATTACGGGGTTGGTGCATACCAGCTTTCGATCAAGGATGGTTGGCGCGCCTCGGCAGCGGGCAGTTTCCTGCGCCCGGTGCGCAAGCGATCGAACCTGACCCTGACCATGCATGCGCAGGTATCGCGCATCCTGTTTGAGGGCGTCACCGCGGTGGGGGTGGAGTGGATTGAGCAGGGCGAAAAGAAAACCGCACGCGCGCTGAGCGAGGTCATCTTGGCCGCCGGCGCGCTGCAATCGCCGCAATTGCTGCAGCTGTCGGGCATCGGTCCGCCGGCTCTACTCGCACAGTATGG
>CALGEF010000360.1 GCA_937881755.1 uncultured Acidobacteriota bacterium | reverse complement strand
GCTTTCTTTCGGCAGCGTGGTGGGCCACCAAACCTCGGCAATCGCTGACACGAGTTGGCTGGCGGACCCTTCCGCCCAAAACCGACTATCCCCGACCATTGCAGATGATCCCCGGGCCCCTACCGGGGCACCAGTGGGGCACGGGTGTTTTTGGCTTTTTCGGCGAAGGCCCTAGAGCCTTGTTTCTAATGGTGCACCCGGAGCGATTCGAACGCCCGACCCCCAGATTCGTAGTTTGTGAAACCAGGGCCTGGCTTGATGCCTCGTCGCTCGCCCTGCAGATCCAGTGCTACCCGGCAAAGCCGACCATTCCCGACCAGAACCGACCATTTTTTGCTGGGTGGGTGCTGGGTAGCTCTAAAAACGACCCAAATATAGTAGTGGCCAAACTTGCAAGTGCCTGTTTTTATTTGAGAAAAATGGTGGGCGGTACAAGGTTCGAACTTGTGACCCCTACGATGTCAACGTAGTGCTCTACCGCTGAGCTAACCGCCCCTCCGACATCGCCCGCAAAGGCCCTGCGTCCGGAAGCGTGGGTAATGAACAATCAGGCAGACGGCGTCAAGCGGGCTTTCGCCTCAGATGCACGGGGGCTTCAGGCCGCCATCACCTTGTCCACTTCTTCCACGATTTCGCGAAGGTGGAAGGGCTTGGAGAGGACTTTCGCGCCTGCAGGCGTCGGCGCGCCCGAAGACAGCGCGACGGCAGCAAAACCGGTGATGAAGACGATCTTCATGGCCGGGTCGAGTTCGGCGCCGCGGCGGGCGAGCTCGATCCCGTCAAGGCCCGGCATAACGATGTCTGTGAGAAGAAGGTCGAACACTTCGCGCTCCAGGGCCTGGAGCGCGCCTTCACCGTCGGCATAGTCCTGCACGTCATGCCCGGCACGGCGAAGCGCCGCCGTCAGGAAGCCGCGCATGGAATCATCGTCTTCCGCGAGCAGGATTTTGGTCACGCTGTCCTCATGCCGGGTGAATCGGGCCTTATTACCACATAAAGGCCAAGGAAGGTAAATCACTCGTGAACACAGCACAGGCACAGTTGTCTTCTTTACACGTTCCACAGGAAAGCTCTTGACCTGCCGCCCGGTTCCCAAGCCTTTAGGATGATGCGTGAGACCTCCCCCGCCCTGCCCCTCGATACCCCGGCAGATGCAGGTTCGGCTCTGGCCGAAGCCCCGTTCGATGTCACGCCCGCCATGGCGCCCGCCGCGCCGGTGCTGTTCGCCAGCCCGCATTCCGGATCGCACTATCCGGCCAGCATGCAGGAAGCGCTCTGCGTTCCGCTGATCGACGTACGCCGCACCGAAGATGCCTTCATCGATGAGCTGTTCGCCGGCGCCCCGGCCCTCGGCGCCAGCCTCGTCGCCGCCCGCTATGGCCGCTCGGTCGTGGACCTCAACCGCGATCCCCACGAACTCGATGCCGCCATGTTCCATGACGGCCCGCCCCGCCCCTGCGCCCTGCCCACGGCGCGGGTCGAGGCCGGTCTCGGCTGCCTGCCCCGCGTCGGCGCCCGGGGCGAGGCGCTCTATGGCCGCCTCCTGTCC
>CALGEF010000359.1 GCA_937881755.1 uncultured Acidobacteriota bacterium | reverse complement strand
GCTGGCAAACGGCAAGTTCCATGACCGGCGGGCCTGGCCCCAGGGTGTACGTGAAGCGCTTCCGGAGCTGGGCAGGGAGCAGATTGCGGCACGTGCGCCGGACACACGGCGCTCACGAAGTCGCTGAGCGCAAGCCTCTGACAACGGACTTCCGTTATTAAAAGTTGGCGTACTTTCAGTTTTCCCAGGCTTGGGTGTTGCAGGTTCGGTGAGAGAGAGTTTTCATTCCAGCTTCAGGAAGTACCGGGTGGATTTGAGTTCCCCCTCGCGGACGAGCGCGCCTTTGACGACCATGTCGGCAAGGTCGCGAGTTGCGGTCGCTGTCGGTGCTCCCGTGATCGTCATGTAATTCTTAGCACTGAGACCGCCCTTGAACCCGTCAATTCCTTCCGCGAACATGCGCAGCAACGCTCTCTCCTGCCTGGCGTTTAACTGCCCGGCGAGGCGGCCGAAGAGGCGAGTCTTGGCGAGCATGAACTCGACCTGCCTCAGGCTCGCGTCCTGCGCCTCGAGGGCGATGTCCGCAAACCAGTTCAGCCACCGATCCGCGTTCAGGGTTGCACTCGCCAGCTCCAGTTCGCGGTAGTAATCCTTGCGGCGGTGCAGCAGGGCGCCGGCCAGGGACGTAAAGACGGGCCGCTGCCTTCCTTGCGCGAGCGCCTTTTCCGAGATGGCACGGCCGATCCGCCCATTCCCATCCTCATACGGATGGACGCACTCAAACCAGAGATGCGCAAGTCCGGCCCGCTCGATCGCAAGCAGCGGCGCCTCGCCTGTCGGCGCGGTCTGGTTAAACCAGGCGATGAACGCCGCCATATGGCCGGCAACAGCGCCCGAAGGCGGCGCCTCATAGTGAACCTTTGGCGCATAGGAAGCGCCCGATATGATCTGCATCGGTTCTTCATGCTCCCGGTAGCCGCCGAGGCTTTTCAGGTCGGTGCGACCGCTCAGCATTTTCCTGTGCCAGCGATGAAGCATCGCGTCCGAAAGCGGATCACCTGATGTCTGCAGAAGGTCGACCATCATTTCCGCGATCCCGTTCTCGGCGGGGCCGGCGGATGCCTGAGCGGCCTTCAGCCCGAGGGCGCGCTGAATGGAGGATTGAACACTTGCCCGGTCCAGCTTTTCCCCCTCGATCTGAGACGTATCGATCGCTTCGAGGCTCATAACTGATATGCTGAGCTCTATCCTGTCTTCATCGGAAGTATGGCGCGCCGTACCGATCAGGACGCCGGCCTGCTCTAGAAAACGAGCCTCGCGCGCAGCGAGTTTCTGCTGGTCCCGGATGAATTCCGGCCAGTCGCGAAGTTGCCAGTTCCACGCCATGATCGATAAAGCTCCATTGTATCGATCATTTTATGCGCTGAAAGTGATTAATAAAAGGGCGTTTTATCGATCATGGCGCGCCAACAGGCAGTCTTGTCATGAACCAAAGCGATAATAAAAAATGACCGGAAGCTTCTACCATTTCGTGCGCAGCGCACGAAATGGTCGGAATTTTGTTGACAATCGTCCCGGAAAATGCGACTTTTGCGTGCTGGGCGCACGGGAAAGTCGCAAAATGCTTCAATTGGTCGGTGAGAACATAGATAAGCACCGCGCCAGTTATGGTGTCGAACAAGGCAGGCTTGTCCCGATCATGCGAGGCGTGCTGGTTGAAGCCGGCGACGACGCTGACGCCGTCATTCTCCATCACGCTATCCGCATCGCGCGGTATCTGTACCCCCAGACTTACCTGTCAGGCTACAGCGCCGAAAAACTCTCGCCGACAATCGATGGACGCCTCTTTCTGTCGGGAAAGCGAGGCCAGCGTACACGGCTGCGTAGCCTGGAGATCATCCAGACCCGTGCACCTGAGCGACCGGAAATCGAGACCGCAACGCTGAGCGATAGTCTCGGAGACATTTCCGTCCAGCGCGCGACTGCGCGTTTCCGGTTTCTCGAATCATTCCGTGTAAAGAGTGAATCGGGCGCAGCGATCAACGAAGATATCAAACTGCAACTCGCCAGAAGACTTACCGAGGAGGCGGGCAACACCAACGAGCTTGTCACAGCCCTCTGGCGCCTTGCAGACGCCAACGCATGGCGCACTGAAGCGGGAAGGGCAGAACGGCTTCTTGAAGGCCCAAAGCGAGCCGCAGCTCCAACTGGCCTTGACCTCGCTGTCCGCTGGCACGGACAGCAGGTCGGAAATCTCCTGCACGACGCAACAGCGTGGCGCTGGCGTCCAGATCCGGACGCTCACCCCAACCCCGTGCGCGCGGGAACGCCCGGCGCTCTGCCGCCATTCATTGAAAGCCTCCTGCCGGAAGGCTGGCTGGGTAAGGTTCTGAAAGCTAAAAACGAGCGCGAGCGTGTGACCGGCGGCAAGCGCTACATGTCCAATATCACAATCACCGCGGCGAGCGAGCCGGCGCAAAACCTTCCTGCAGACGTGCTTCAGGGGCGCCTGTCAGACTGGTCACGCGGCGGCTTGTTCGTCGGTGTTTATGCGGGCCCCGCGCCCACTTTCGATGAAACGCTGGAACGACGCATGGCCCGGATATACGCTCAGGCTGGCGCGCCGCGCCTGTCCGGGGTGCAGATCAAGGCGCCGATGACGCTGACGGCGGCAGGGGAGCTGCACAGCGCTACTGAAAGTGCATTTACCCATATTCTTAAGCCGTCGCCCGGAGCGGGGTTTGAGGCACTTCCGGCGATCGAGCATGCTTGCCTTTCTGCCGCTACCGCCTGCGGGTTTGATGTTCCGGCGCATGCGCTTGTTGCCATGCCGGGCGGCC
>CALGEF010000358.1 GCA_937881755.1 uncultured Acidobacteriota bacterium | reverse complement strand
CGCGCGGTCTACCAGGTTGGCGGGGCGGGCGAGGCCCAGGCAGTGACGGCGCTCATCGAGCAGGACGGGGACGCGGAAAGCTTTCTGACGACACTGGCGCTCGGGGCCAGGGTCGCGCGCCTGGAAACGCGCCTTGTGCACCGCGAGACCGGCTCAAAAGCAACCCTCAATGCCGCTTATCTTGCGGGCGCCGGGCTGCAGGCGGATATCACCACGCATGTGCGCCACGGTGCGCCGTCCTGTGTGACGCGGCAGCTGACCAAGGGCGCTGTGCTCGATGGCGGGCGCGGCGTGTTCCAGGGCAAGTTCCATGTGCCGCGCACGTCCGGTCAGCAGACCGATGCCTCGATGCAGCACAATGCCTTGCTGCTGGAGGAAGGCGCGGAAGTGTTCGCCAGGCCCGAACTCGAAATCCTTGCCGATGATGTTCAGTGTGCGCACGGCAACACGTCCGGCGCGCTGGACGCGGCGCAGCTGTTCTATCTGCGCCAGCGCGGCATTCCGCTGACGCAGGCGCGGGCGATGCTGACAGAGGCCTTCATTGCGCAGGCGCTGGAAGGCGCGGGCGAACTTGAAGACGCGCTGCGCGCCGAGGCGCAGGCCTGGCTGAACCATGCCGCATAAGCTTGACCTTCCCGCCATCCGCGCCGGGTTTCCGATCCTCGCCCGCCAGGTGAACGGGCATCCTCTGGTCTATCTCGACAATGCGGCCAGTGCGCAGAAGCCGGACGCCGTGATCGATGCGATGGCGAACCAGATGCGCACCGCCTATGCCAACGTGCACCGGGGCCTGCATACGCTGGCGAACGAGACGACGGAGGCGTTCGAGGCCGCCCGCGAGACCGTGCGCGCCTTCCTCAATGCGCCGTCTGCGGACAATGTGATTTTCACCAAGGGCTCGACCGAAGGCATCAACCTGGTGGCGGCGGCGCTCGGCGCGCGCATCCGGCCGGGCGATGAGATCGTGCTGTCGATCATGGAGCACCATTCCAATATCGTGCCCTGGCATTTCCTGCGCGAGCGCTACGGCGCAGTTCTGCGCTGGGCGGGGCTCACCGAAGACGGCTCGCTCGATATGGACGCGATGCGCGCTGCCATCGGGCCGAAGACGAAGATGGTCGCCATGACCCATATGAGCAACGTGCTCGGCACGGTGACGGATGTCGCGGCGATCGCGCAGCTTGCGCATGCGGCGGGCGCCGAAATCCTCGTCGATGGCAGCCAGGCGGCGGTGCACCTGAAAGTCGATGTTCAGGCGCTCGGTTGCGACTGGTATGTGATGACCGGGCACAAGCTGTATGGCCCGACGGGCATCGGGGCGCTCTATGGCACGTCAGAAGCGCTGACGCGGGCGCGCCCCTACCAGGGCGGCGGCGAGATGATCGAAGTCGTCGAGACTGACCGGATCACTTACAACACCGCCCCGCACAAGTTTGAGGCCGGCACGCCGCCGATCCTTGAGGCCATCGGCCTCGGCGCGGCGCTGCGCTGGATGGGGCAGTTCGATGCCGCCGAGGTCGCGGCGCACGAGCATGCGCTTTATACACGCGCGCGCGAGGCCCTGCGGGGCATCAACGGGCTGAAAGTGCACGGCGAATCGCCAGGCAAGGGGGCGGTCCTGTCCTTCAGCCTCGAAGGCGCCCACCCGCACGACCTCGCCCAGATCCTGGACCGTTACGGCGTGGCGATCCGTGCCGGCCACCATTGCGCGCAGCCTTTGATGCAGTATCTCGGCGTTTCGGCCACTGCACGGGCGAGTTTCGCCCTGTACAATACGCCGGCTGAGGTCGATGCCTTTGCCGAAGCGCTCGCCAAGGCGCGGAAAATGCTGGTATAGGGAGCCTCATGGCAGATGATATGGCATCCCGGGACACGATGAACGCGGCGGAAACGCCCGCGGCGTCGGCGATCCCCCAGGCAGAACTCGACCGGATGACGGACGAGCTGATTGCTGCGTTCAAGACCGTGTTCGATCCGGAAATCCCCGTCGATGTCTATGAACTGGGCCTGATCTACAAGGTGGATATCGATGACGACCGCAAAGTCGATATCGAGATGACGTTGACGGCCCCTGGCTGCCCGGTGGCGGGGGACATGCCGGGCTGGATCGAGAATGCCGCCAGGACGGTTGAAGGCGTGGCCGATGTCGAAGTGCGCCTGACCTTCGACCCGCCCTGGACGCCGGCGCGGATGTCGGACGAAGCGCGCCTCGCCCTGAACATGCTTTGATTGAAGGAACGGGCCGAAGCCCCTATGTGTTTATCATGGCCAGACGTCCCCGCCCGAAACCTGTTCACCTCTCTGACGCCGCCGCGGTGCGCGTGCGCGAAATCATGGACGAGCGCGGCCTTGGCTACCTGCGCGTCGGCGTGAAGAATGGCGGCTGCGCGGGCATGGAATATGTCATGGACTATGCCGCCGAGCCCGCGCCGCTTGATGAGGTTGTCGAGGATAACGGCGTCACCATCGTGATTGACGCGAAGGCCGTGCTGTTCCTGCTGGGCAGCGAGCTCGACTATGAGACGACGCTGCTGCACGAGAAGTTCGTGTTCCGCAATCCGAACCAGACCGATGCCTGCGGCTGCGGCGAGAGCGTCACGATCGTGCCCGCCACGGCGGAATGATCATCCGCAGTTTCGCGCCGATTGCGGCGCCGGACGCGCATACCCTGATCCTTGGAAGCATGCCCGGCATGGCCTCGCTGGAGGCGGGTCAGTATTATGCCCATCCCCGCAATTCTTTCTGGCCGATCATGGGCGTGCTGTATGGTGCGGCTCCGGACCTGGCGTATGCGGAGCGAGTGGACCGGTTGAAAGCCAGCGGAGTTGCCGTGTGGGATGTGCTGCAGTCATGTGTTCGGGAAGGCAGCCTTGACGCCGGCATCCGCGAGGAAGTTGCGAATGACTTCTCCGCATTTTTCGCTCGCCATCAGAATATCCGGCGCATTGCACTGAACGGCGCAAAAGCGGCGGCGGGTTTCCGGCAGCACGCCGTTCGCTTCCTGCCGGTCGGCGCAAGCGTTCTGGCTTTGCCATCGACCAGTCCCGCCCATGCGGCGCGCAGGATGGAAGAGAAGTGTGCGATCTGGCGGGCGGCTTTGCAGTCCTGAACGCCTCCCCGGCAGGAGACAGGGCCTGTCCGGGTCAGGCCTTTTCGAACGCGGCCAG
>CALGEF010000357.1 GCA_937881755.1 uncultured Acidobacteriota bacterium | reverse complement strand
TTCGTCCTTCAGGATGTCATTCAAAAGCGCGCGGGACTGGCCGCACCATTCGCCGTTCACGCTGTTGTAGGCGGCCATGACGACGCTTACCCCGGCTTTGACCACACGGTGAAAATGGGGAAGATAGACTTCGTGCAGGGCGCGTTCGTCACAGGTCACGTCGACCCGGTGGCGCGCGGTTTCCATCGAATTCAGAGCGAAATGCTTCACGCAGGCCATCGCATGGCGCTGGACGCCCGTGGCAAGAGCTGCGCCCATTTCGCCCACAAGGTGCGGATCCTCGCCATAGGTTTCCTGCGCACGGCCCCATGCGGGGTGGCGCAGCAGATTCACGCAGACGCCACCGAACAGCGTACCTCCCTTGACCCGTAACTCCTGTCCGATGGCGTCGCCGATGGCGTGTTCCAGCGCCGGATCGAAGCTTGCGCCGCGCGCCATGCTGACTGGAAAACAGGTTGCCAGCCCCATGCCGACCCCCCTTGGCCCGTCTAGGAACTCAAACCCGTCGATGCCGCGGTCAGGCAACTGTGCGGCGGGAAAGGTGCGGCTGCTCTGTCCCTGGGAAAGCGCGCGGATGCGCCCCTCCCAGAACTCGGTGCCGCCTTCCAACATCGACAGCTTTTCGTCTGTCGTCAGGGTGGCGCAGAGCCCACGCGCCACCGCGTCAAGGCTCTCCCCGTGGCGCCATAGTTCCACAGCTCTCGCGAAGTCCGAGGTCGATACCTGCACTGGATTTCCTTGCCAAACCACTAGAAAAAACGTTTCTTCAAAATGGGGCGCGTGTCAACACGTTTTGGCTGCGCGCACATCATTGACGCGCCCGAGACACATTCGCTAGATATGCAGAAACGTTACCTCAAACACCGGCTCGCGTCGTATGCCAATCATGCGACCTCTGAAGGGAAACAAGGATCATGCGCTCGACGCTCCCCCTGCACGGCCTGAGCGCCGAGGCAGTCACCGAAGAGCTGATGCGGACCAAGTCGAACGACGTCGACTGGCGGTCGGGACGGACGAACCTGTATGTCCAGTTCGGCGGCGATGACGTGTTGGACGTGGCCAAGCGCGCGGCGCACCTCTATTTTTCGGAGAACGCGCATGGCGTGGCGGCGTTCCCCAGCGTTGCGAGGCTGCAGCAGGACGTTCTGGACTGGATGCTCGGGCTGGTTGGCGCAGGCCCGTTCGCAGACGGCTGTTTCGCCGCAAGCGGCAGCGAGAGCATCCTTGTGTCGTTGAAGGCCGCGCGCGACTGGGCGCGTCAGCGCAGGCCCGATATCGGCGTTCCCAAGATCGTGGTGCCGCAATCCGCCCATCCCGCGTTCGACAAGGCCGCCGGCATTCTGGACCTCGAGGTCGTGCGCACCCCGCTGCACGCCGACTACCGAGCCGATGTCGCGGCGATGGAGGCCCGCATCTGTTCGCGGACCATCATGGTGGTCGGTTCCGCGCCCCAGTTCGGGCACGGCGTCGTGGACCCGATAGAGGAAATCGCCGCGCTGGGCGTGCACCACAACCTTTGGGTGCATGTCGATGCCTGCATCGGCGCCTTGATCGCACCGTTTGCGCGAAAGGCCGGCGCGACGGTTCCCGCGTTCGACTTCGGCGTGGAAGGCGTGCGCTCGATCTCGGCTGACTTGCACAAGTACGGGTTCGCGGCCAAGGGCGCGTCGGTGGCGTTGTTCCGCCACCGGTGCTGGCGGCCCTCCTACGCGTTCGAATTCGACGACTGGCCCATCGGGTCCTACGGGTCGGTGGGGCTGGCCGGAACCCGCTCCGCAGCCCCGATCGCGGCCGCATGGGCGGTAATGCGCTACCTCGGCGAGGAGGGTTACACTCGGATCGCCGCGGAGATCCTCGAAATCAGCCGGCGCTTGCGAACCGGACTGGAAGCCGTGGACGGCGTCACGCTTGTCGGCGCGCCGGATCTTCCAGTCATCGCATGGCGTGCGCCGGGGCTACCGATCCAGCGGGTTGCCGAGGCCATGACGGCCAAGGGATGGTTCGTGCGCCCGATGGCTCGTCCGCAGGCCATCCACATGGGAATGATCACATTGCATCAAGGTCCGGTCGTCGAGGCCTACACGGCCGACGTCGCGGAGGTTATCGCCGCGCTTCACCAGACCGAACGGGCAGAGGGAGGACAGGAATGAGGAACGTCATGACCATCGAAGACAGCCTGGCGCTGATGCGCCGCCATGCCGCCGCCTGGAACGCCCACGATGTGCAGGCATTGCTTGAGCTCTTGACGGACGACTGCATCTACGATGCCGCCGCCGGCTCCCGCCCGGAAGGGGCGCGGCATGTCGGGCATGCAGAGCTTGAACCGGCGTTCAGAGCGATCTGGGCCGCTTTTCCTGATGCCCGATGGGATGACGCCGAGCATTTTGTCGACGGCGAAAAGGGTTTCAGCACCTGGGTTTTTCGTGGAACGCGACCCGACGGCATCCGTGTCACGGTGAATGGGCTCGACGTCCTGCGGTTCCGGGACGGCCTGATCTGCCACAAGGACACGTATCGCAAGGCCGTCACCGCATGATCGGGTGACCACCTTGCCGATCGGTGCGAGTTGCCGTCAGAGCAGGGGCGCCGACTCGCGGATCGACACTTCCATCGGGCTCATTGTCGATGCGACATCCGGCTGACCCCGGATCATGTCGAGAAGCTTTGCCGCCGCCATTTCGGCAAGTCGTGCCGGATGGGGGCGCGCGGCTGAGATCCCGACCGGCCCCTGTCCAAGTTCCATTGCGTCGGCCGCTGAGAGCAGGCGGACGTCGCCGGGAACATCGCGCCCCATCGCCTGCAGCACGTCTCGAACGCGCAGCGCAAGACGGTCGTTCTGCGTGAGGATCGCTGTTGCCCCCTCATGGACGGCTTCGCGCACTGTATGCGCGACGTGCTCGCTCTCCAGTCCGGCGCATTGATGGATGCTCAGCGTCCCGCCGCCGTCCGCGGCCCATGACCTTGCTCCGCTGATCGCGTCGGTGACGTAGCTCTTGATCGGTCCAACCCGCAGGAACGCGAGTTTCGTGCCCGGACTGATCGTCGCTTCGATCAGGCGGCGCACCCCAGTGGCGGTGTCGTCATCCACCCAGATGCTTTCGGTCTTGCTGACATCGCGGCCGATTGTCAGGCAGCGAATGTTTCGGTCCTCGAAGAATGTCAGCACCGGGTCGCGTTCAAGAGGGTCCACCACGATCACGCCGTCCAGCGGGATATGAAGCGTCTCCAGCAGGCCGACATCGTGGGGCAGCAGCACGGCGGCATGTCCGTCGGACAGGAACGCCTGGCTGGCATGTGTCACGATGGCCGCCCAATAGCTGACATCTGTCAGCGCGCCCCCGCCACCCGCTGGAGCGATGCAGATCCCGACAAGCCCAATGCCGCTGCCGCGCAACCCGCGCGCGATTGCGCTTGGCCGATAGCCAAGTTGGTTGGCGATCGCCTGCACCTTTTCGCGCGTGGCGTCGGGCAGGCGTCCCTTGCCTGAAAGCGCGTCCGAAACGGTGGTGACCGACACCCCCGCAGCGGCCGCAACACCCTTGATAGTCGTTTTTCTCATCTTAAGCATGTGCCCGATCTATCAGGCCCTTGACTTTTTGTCGAGAAACACGAAACTTCAAGAA
>CALGEF010000356.1 GCA_937881755.1 uncultured Acidobacteriota bacterium | reverse complement strand
CAATGACCGCGCCCTTGTCCGGCTGATCTGCGAGACCCGCCACAAGCCGCCCGTCCTGCGGGGACTGGTTGACAGCGACGAGGAGGCGGGGATCCTCGCAGAGATCGAAAGCGAGACCAGTGCCCGCCTGATCGCCGAAGCGCAGGGCAGCCCCGCGCCGGACCGCCGCGAACTGGCCATCGCGCGGCGGTCTCATGACCTGGCCCTTTACGGGCAAAGCCATATCAACGCGGCATTCACCTGCACGCGACCCTCGGGCAACCGGTTCAACACCGGCGACCGCGGCGCGTGGTACTGCGCCTGGGACATGCTGACGAGCGCCAGGGAGGCCGGGTTTCACCGCACCCGCGAGCCGGGCTTCATCGGCCGCTACGAGGACAAGGCACGCTACGTGGAACGGCTCGCGGATTTCATCGGGGATTTCCCGGACCTGTACGGGCAGGCGCATCCGGCGCTCGATCCGGCCCCCGAGCGGGGCTACCAGGCCGGGCAGCGCCTTGCCGCAGATACCAGATCAGAGGGGAATCGAGGGTTGATCTACCCGTCCGTGCGCCGCCCCGGCGCCAGCTGGAATCTGGTCTGGCAAGGTGGCCCCGGGTTCGCGATCGAGGGGCTGTAGCGCCCCTCGGGATCTTCAGTCAGTGCTTAAGGCTGTCCCGGCAGGGCATTGATCAGCATGATCACGCAAGCACCCGGAATGCCCTTTTGTCCCGTTTTTGCGGGCTCACTGCGTGTCAGCCGGCGATGACTGGCAATCACACGGTCTGATCCGCAAGATTCCGAGAGCGTATGTCATTTGTATTGGCATTCTGGCTTGCGCGGTCCATCATGAGGGCAATAAAGAACCCGCCCCATGACTGCCCTTGGCCGTGACCGCCGGATCCAGATCCGCGCTCCGCAATCGGTGCAGGCGCTGATCGACCGCGCCGCCGCGGCAGTCGGTCTTTCGCGGTCGCAGTTCATGCTTGAGACGGCAATCCGTGAGGCCGAGAACACGCTGCTCGATCAACGCATATTCGTGCTCGATGCTGACCAGTGGGCAGCCTTCGAAACTGCGCTCGATGCGCCGGTTGATGTCACCAAACTCGGCGCGCTGCTCAGCAGCCCCACCCCCTGGAAAGTGTGATAAAGCCCTCCAGTGCCGCAACTGAACGCTCCCACGCTCCTGACCGCCGGCCATCAGGTTGGCGGTTTTGATTCAGGCAAACAAAGCCTGGATGACTGGTTGCAGCGCCGCGCCCTCAAAAACCAGATTGAAGGCGCCGGCCGAACCTATGTCGTCACAAGCAATGACGCCCGCGTGCTTGCCCGTTATGCCCTCGCCGCTGGAGCGTAATCGCCGCCGAGGCCACCGGCGCTGTCAGACGCAACATGCCCTCCCCTATCCCGGTTGTGATCCTGGCACGCCTCGCTGTCGACAGAAGCCTCCAGGGCAAAGGATTTGGGACCGCGCTCATCCGGGACGCCCTGCTCAAAACCGTGCGAGCCGCTGACACCATCGGTTTGCGCGCTCTTTTGATTCACGCCCTCGATGAGGATGCGGCCGCTTTTTATGAGAAATTCGGCTTCAGCCGCTCGCCCGCTGACGGCCTCGTGCTGATGATGCCGCTGAAAGCTGTGATCGAACGACTGGGCGGCAGATAGCGTCCTGCGCATAAGGCGGTCGTGAGCCGCGCCTGCGAACCCGGAGCCCGTGTGGCCGGGGTCCTGCAGTGAGGGTGCTTTCCTCTGGCGGTGCAACGTCATGGGTCCAGCCTTCTGCCGCAGGACTGGTCCTGACCGGCCGTACGGGGACAACGGCTCCGATGATCGACACGCGACCCGGCAGGGTCACCCCAGTCCTGTCATTCGGCGGCATCATCAGCGCCGGAACGAACCGGGACACGATCCTCAGCCGCGAGTTGCCACAATCTCCAGCGCGGGTTGCACCTGCCCCAGCGCGGTGATCATTCTCCCGGCTTGCGCGCGCACGACGGCGTCATGATTGCCTTGCGTGAAAATGATCTGATCGCCGGCGCCAAGATCAAGCAAACCGCGATAAAAAAAGCCGTCACTATCTGTCGTCTCGAACAGCACGCGGCGCACGGTAATCATCCCATTTCTGAGCGGCAGGAATTTCCGGGTTTCACGCGGCAGGTTTCAGTTTGCCCTCAACTGACTGCAGCTTTTGGCACAGGCAGTAATGCCCTCAGGAACTGCCTGTTTCCGCGTCCTGCTTCAACCAGACCAGAAGCGACCGCGTCATGAATACCCCGGCAATCGCAATAGGCAGCCCAGCAAGGAGCACCGCCGACTGAACCACTTTCAGTCCGCCAATGAACATAAGTCCTACCGGCAACACGCCCAAAACCCCGGCCCAGAAAACGCGGTGCCAACGCGCGGGATCTTCGCCGGCACGCAGGGACTGCGTTGCTGCTGAAGCGAGCGTGTAGCTTGCGGAGTTATAGGTTGTGGCAACGAAAACGGTGGTCACCGTCACAAAGATAACCAAAGCAACTTTTCCGAGCGGCAAATGGGAAATGATCGCCGCAATCGCAGCCGCTGCATCCTCATGAACCATGTCGACGACGGGCAACGCGCCGGTTATCTCGAGGTAGAGCGCATAATTCCCAAAAACGATGTAAAATGCCCAAACGCCCAGGCTTCCGCACACAGACATTCCAAGCAGTACCTGCCGTATCGTCCGCCCCTTGGAAATCCTGGTGACAAAAATGCCGACGAAAGGCGCAAAGGCGATCCACCATGCCCAATAAAAAATTGTCCAGTCCTGGACAAATCCGGTTTGATCCACCGGGTCCGTATAGGTGATCATAGTGATCAGGTTGGAGGCCATATGCCCAAGGCTTTCGGTGCCCGTCGCAAGAATGAAACCCGTTGGCCCGGCGAGCAGAATGAAGACGAGGAACAGAAGGGCGAGCCAGAGATTGGCGTCAGCTAAGCGCTTGATGCCCTTTTCGAGACCTAGAAAAACGGTGACCCCGAACAGCGCTACACAGGCAGAAATAACTGCAAGATCCATCGCGGTCGAACGTACCAGTCCCGTAAGCTCCGCGACGCCGGCCGAAATAACCGGCACGGTCAAAGCAAGGGAGGTTCCTGCCCCACCGATCAGGCCTATCATGAAGATGAGATCAATGAGCTTACCCCAGGGCGAGGTCGCACATTTGTCTCCAAGAATAGAGGCGCTGAAACGCAGGTAAGGAACACCCTTGTTGTAGAAGGCATAGGCCAAGGCGACCGAGGGAAGCCCATAAATGCACCAGGCGCTCACGCCCCAGTGGAAAAGTCCGTAGCTCGTGGCCCAGCGGATGGCCTCTGTCGACCTGGGCGCCACCCCGAAAGGCGGCGCTTCGTAGTAGAATGTCCACTCGATGCCTGCCCAGTAGAGCAAGCCGCCACCGACCCCTGCCG
>CALGEF010000355.1 GCA_937881755.1 uncultured Acidobacteriota bacterium | reverse complement strand
CGCCTGGCCCTTCCAGTTGTCACGATCCATCCGGCCCTGGAAAGCGAGTTCTTCTGCAAGGCTCGAAACCTGGTCGTCGGACAGGGCAGCGATCTGCCAGAAGTGGAAGATGCCTGCTTCCTGCAGCTTCTTCTCGAAGGCAGGGCCGACGCCTTTGATCTTCTTCAGATCATCGGCGGTGCCTTGCGGGCCGGTGAGGCGGCCGCGGGCGTCGAGCGCCTTGGCATCGCCCCTGGCAGCTGGCGCCGCCTTGGCTTTCGCCTTGGTGCCCGACGAGGCGAGCGCCGCGCCAAGGATGTCGCCCAGGGAGGCGCCGGCATCGGCCGAGCCATACTGTGCAACGGCTTCAGCTTCTTCGGCGATCTCGAGCGCTTTCACCGAGAGGGAGACCCGGCGCGACGCCCGGTCAAACGTCACGACTTTTGCGTCGACCTTGTCGCCGACCGCAAAACGCTCGGGGCGCTGGTCAGCCCGGTCACGCGAGAGGTCAGAACGGCGGATGAAGGTTTTCACCGGCGGGGTGCCGAACTCTACTTCCAGGCCGCCCGAGGTCACTTCGACCACGGTGCAGGTCACGGTCGAGCCGCGCTTGATGCCGCCGCCGTCGCCGCTGCTGGCCGCTTCGATCGGGTCACCCGACAGTTGCTTGATGCCGAGCGAGATGCGCTCCTTGTCGACGTCGACATCGAGGACTTTCGCCTTGACGGTGTCGCCCTTGGTGAAGGCTTCAATCGCCTGGTCACCTGACTTGTCCCACGAGATGTCGTTGATGTGCACCATGCCGTCGAGGTCGGGGCCAAGGCCCACGAACAGGCCGAACTCGGTGATGCCGCGCACTTCGCCTTCGATTTCTGAACCGATCGGATGTTCGGCCAGGAACGCGTCCCAGGGATTGTCCATGGTCTGCTTGAGGCCGAGCGAGATGCGGCGCTTGTCGCTGTCCACGTCCAGGACTTCCACATCGACTTCCTGCGAGGTCGAGAGGATCTTGCCGGGGTGCACGTTCTTCTTGGTCCAGCTCATTTCGGAGACGTGGATCAGGCCTTCGACACCGTCTTCCAGCTCCACGAAAGCGCCGTAGTCGGTGATGTTGGTGACCGTACCCTTGAGGCGGGCGCCCGACGGGTAACGTGCCGAGATATTGTCCCAGGGATCCGAACCCAGCTGTTTCATGCCGAGCGAGATACGCTGGGTTTCCGGGTTGATCTTGATGATCCGGACTTCGACTTCCTGGCCGACTTCGACCACCTGCGAGGGGTGGTTGATGCGCTTGTAGGACATGTCGGTGACGTGCAGAAGGCCGTCGATTCCGCCGAGGTCAACGAACGCACCGTAATCGGTGATGTTCTTGACGACGCCTTTGCGCACATCGCCCTCTTTCATGTCGGAGACGATTTCGGCGCGCTGTTCGGCGCGGCTCTCTTCGAGGATCGCACGGCGCGAGACAACGATGTTGCCGCGCACGCGGTCGAGTTTCAGCACCGCAAACGGCTGCACTTCGCCCATCAGCGGGCCGACATCGCGCACGGGGCGGATGTCAACCTGCGAGCCGGGAAGGAACGCGTTGACGCCGCCGAGGTCGACCGTGAAGCCGCCCTTGACGCGGCCGGAGATGGCACCCTTGACGGGCTCGCCTTTGGCAAAGCTGCGTTCCAGCTTGACCCAGCGCTCTTCGCGGCGGGCTTTCTCGCGGCTGAGGACAGCCTCGCCGAGGGCGTTCTCGATCCGGTCGAGATATACGTCGACGATGTCGCCGGGTGCAGGCTGTTTGTCGTCAAGGGAGAATTCCTTGATATCGATGCGGCCTTCGGTCTTCAGGCCGATGTCGACGACGATCGAGTCATTGTCGATGCGAAGGACGGTGGCCGGGATAACCTGGCCTTCCTTCATGGCGCCGGCAGCGGCCGAGCTCTCGAACATCGAGGCGAAGTCGGCGGGGGTAGGGTTCATGGATTTCGTCATTTTGTCTCCGGGGAAGGGCATGAATGGTTCAAAGGCAGGGCGTGCATGATTGCAGCCTGCGGACATCCGGCCCCATCAGTATCTTGGGGGGTGGTCTGATCTGTTGCAGCGCCGCCTGTTTGGATTGAGCCTTTCGGGCCCTCAGGCAGTCTTTCCACGGGCGAGAGCAGCCTCCACAGCCGCCGCCGCCTTTTCCACAGCCGCGTCTATAGTGAGATCAGTCGTATCGATCAAGATGGCATCGGCGGCCATCGCGGCGGGTGCATCGGCGCGTCCCTGGTCGCGCGCATCCCGGATTTTCAGCTGTTCGACCACCGTTTCGAGCGGCGTGAGGTCGCCCTGGCCGACCAGCTCCTTCCAGCGCCGGACCGACCGCTGGACCACATCCGCGTCCACCCACAGCTTCACGTCGGCGTCCGGGGCGATCACTGTGCCGATATCGCGCCCGTCCAGCAGCGCGCCGCCGGCCTGCATGGCAAACGCGCGCTGCAGCTCGAACAGGGCCTGGCGCACCGACGGGATGGCCGCCACGATGCTCGCCGCCTTGCCCGCCTCGCCGGAGCGCAATTCGTGTTCGATGAAGTCATTCAGGTCCAGCGAGCGGGCGAGATCGGACAACGGTCCCGCCGCATCCAGCGGCACGCCGTGCTTCATCGCGGCTACCCCCACCGCGCGGTAGAGCCGCCCCGTATCCATGTACGGCAGCCCGAAATACCCGGCGAGCCGCCGCGCAATCGTCCCCTTGCCGGACGCCGTAGTGCCATCAATCGCTATGATCATGAGGCCGGGGAGTGGGCTACCGGATATTCAGAGTCAAGCACCGCTCACCCCTCTCCCGTTTAAAAGAAGAGGGGTGAAGGAAGTCAGCGCGGCGCCATCCGGATCCCGCCATCGAGACGGATGCACTGGCCGTTGAAGTAGGCGTTTTTCGCCAGTTCCAGCGCCAGCGAGGCATACTCCTCCGGCTTGCCGAGGCGTTTCGGGAAGGGCACCGAAGCAGCAAGGCTGTTGAGCACCTTGTCTGACGCGCGCAGCATCAGCGGCGTCGCAAAGATGCCCGGCATGATCGAGTTGATCCGGATGCCGAGATCCATCAGGTCGCGCGCCATCGGCAGCACGAGGCCGTTGACGCCGGCCTTGCATGATCCGTACACAACCTGTCCGATCTGCCCGTCCTGCGCCGCGACCGAGGCGGTCAGCGTGATGCAGCCGCGTTCGCCATCTTCCAGTTCCGGCAGGTAGGCCATGCCCTCAGCGGAGAGCGACGCAATCCGGTAGGAGGCAACCAGCACGCCTTCGGCGCCGAAGGCATAGTCGGCCGTTGGAAGGCGCCTGTACTTCGCATTCTCCTTGTCCCAGCTCAGCGTCTTGCCGCCCTTCGCCGTCATGGCGCAGTGCACAGTGATCCGCTCCTGGCCGTGCGCCTGGCGGGCTTTCTCGAAGCCCGCCAGGCAGCTCTCTTCGCTCATGATGTTGACGTTGCAGAAGATGCCGCCGATTTCCTTTGCGGTCGCTTCGCCGGCCTCCTCGTTGATGTCGAAGATGGCAACCTTCGCGCCGGCCCTGGCCAGTGCCCGCGCGGTCGCCTGGCCGAGGCCGGAGGCGCCGCCGGTCACGACAGCTGCAGTATCCTTGGTGATTTCCATGTGTTTCTCCCTTGGTGTTTTTTGTCAGTCAGCCGATGATGTCAGGCGGGCTCAGCCACGAAGCCCTTCCAGGTTTTCATGTAGGCAAGGAAGGCCGTGCCGAGGCCCTCGGCCTTGAGGTGTGCTTCCGGCACGGGCAGGGTGATCGGCTGGAATCCGGCATCTGCCGCGACCTTCTTCGGGAAGTCATGGTGCAGGATCGCACCGCGCCCGATCACCACGAAGTCGAGGCCGGCGTCCATCGCGCGCTGGCAGTCCGCCCCGGTCAGGATCTTGCCGGCCGCGCCGAGCCGCGTGCGCCCGCGTGGCAGCGCGCCGAACAGTTCCACCAGCGTCTTGCTGCCAGCGGCAGCGTCCATCGGCGCCTTGAAGCTGTCCCAAAGCGACATGTCGAGATAGTCGATCCGGTCGTCCTTCAGCAGCGCGCCCGCAAGCCCGAGAATTTCGGCAAGGTCCATGCCGAACCGTTCCGGCGAGAGGCGCACGCCAAGGGAGAAGTCCCTGCCGCACGTCGCCCGCACGCCTTCGATACATTCATACAGGAACCGGGCCCGGTTCTCGAAGGCGCCGCCATACTCATCCGTACGCTGGTTCACTTCGGCGCTGAGGAACTGGCAGATCAGGTAGCCGTGCGCGCCGTGCAGTTCCACGCCGTGGAAGCCGGCCTTCTCCGCCCGCTTCGCCCCGGCGATAAAAGCATCACGCGACGCTTTCACTTCATCGAGGCTCATCGCCCGCGCGCCGAACTCCTCATTCGCCGAAGGACAATGCGGCGCCTCGCCGATCAGCTCCCTGGGGCTGCGCATGCCGGCATGGTGCAACTGCACCACCGAATGTGTGCCTTCCCCGTTCAGTCCTGCTGCCAGCCGCGACAGTCCGCCGAGATGCTGGTCGCCAAAGATGCCCAGCTGGCCCGGAAAGCCTTGTCCGGCCGCCTGCACATGGGCGGCGCAGGTCATGGTCACGGCGAAGCCGCCTTCGGCCCGTTTGGTCAGCCAGCGATACTCGTCATCGCTGAGCACACCGTCGGCATGGCTCTGGAGGTTGGTCAGCGGCGCCAGCATGAAGCGGTTCTTCATGGCGGGGCCTCGGGCGAGAGAAAGGGGAGAGTTGAGATCGGTCATGCCTCCATCAAAGGCGGCAGAACGCCGCCCGTCAATTCTGCCGTGGGGGTAGGGGGCAGTCTTGCGTTCAGGCTCTGCAGGTTTACGCTCACCCCGACAGAAACAGGTGGCGGCATAGAATGGACAATGCAGAAATCGCGAAACAGCTGTTCGCCGCGCTCGCCGGACAGGATGAAGCCGCCGTGCGCCATCTTTGCGCCCCGGACATGTGCGTCCGCCAGAACAATGGCCGGCCGATGAGCCTTGAAACGCTGCTCCGGTTCAACGCGGCGGTGGGCCGGGTGGTGACGGATTTCCGGTACGAAGACGCCGTGCGCTCGGCCACCGCTACCGGCTTTGTCGAGGAACATGCCGTTCGGGGCACGCTGCCGGATGGCAAAGCGCTCGAACTTGCCGTCTGCGTTGTCGCCTCCGTGAAGGACGGCCGGGTGACGGACGTCCGGGAATACGTGGACTCGGCTGCCTCTGCTGGCCTCGCCGCCGCGCTCGCCTGACGCGCGCTGGCCGGGGGCAATCAGGCCAGAAACTTCTCCATCATCAGCGCGTCATAGCTCACGCCGTCCAGCCGGCGATAGTCCTTGATGACCCCGGTGTCGGTGAAGCCCGCCCGGCGGTAAAGCGCGATCGCCGCCGTACTGCTCGTGAACACCGTCACCTCCACCTTGGTGATGCCGCAGCGCGGAGCATGTTCGAGACAGGCATCCAGCAAACGCCGCCCGGTCCCGGCGCCGCGATGGCTGGCGACGATGCCCATGCCGAGCACGCCGCGATGCACACACTCCGGCACGCCCACAGGCGTGATGTCGGCCCAGCCCACGAGGTCATTGCCGTCCATCGCCGCATACATCGGCCAGTCATTCTCGATCAGCCGCAGCGGAAAGGCTTGCTCTGGATCGAAGGGCGGCAGCGTCACCAGTCCAAGATAAATCCGCTCAGCAGCGACAGCTTCCACGGCAGATCGGTGCGCCGCCACCTGATCTTTGCGCAGATAGATGATGTTGATCATTCATCACCCCTCCGAAACATCCGCCCCCAGCGCCTTCATGTGCCCGAGGAAATC
>CALGEF010000354.1 GCA_937881755.1 uncultured Acidobacteriota bacterium | reverse complement strand
CGCAGACCCGGGCTGGCAGTTGGTCGATTACACTCTCGACGAGATCACCCCGATCCTGGCGGGGATCGATGCCTTCCTTCCGAGCGAGGTGGAACTTCGCGCGCTTGTCCCCGATACGGGCTTGTCCGACGCACTGGCAGTGATCGCCGCCCGCTGCCCGGGTGCGGTCGCGGTCAAGCTCGGTCCGAAAGGCGTGCTCGTATGGGACCGTGCCGCGGCCGGCGCCGTCGCCGTTCCGCCCGCGCCGGCCAACACACTCGACCCCACCGGAGCGGGCGACAGTTTTTGCGGCGGGTTCCTGGCAGGGCTGGTAGAGACGGGCGACCCAGTGCACGCTGCGCGCTACGGCGCCATCTCGGCGGCCCGGATTGTCGAATGCTTTGGCGCCGATGGAGCCCTGCCGCCCGACCGTGCCGCGTTGCGCACCACCCTCGCCGAGGAGATCGAAGCATGTCGCTGAGCCTGTTTACGTCCAGACCTGTCATCATCGCCGCCCTGCACATGCCGGATTTCGCCTTGTCCCGGCACCGCTCCGTGGCCTGGTACGAGGATTACGTGCTCACCAATGCGCGCGTCTTCGCAACGGCTGGCATCCCCTGGATCAAGCTGCAGGATCAGACCCGCACAGCCGGGTCGGCCGCGTCTGACACACTGGCGCTGATGGCAGGGCTCGGGCGGCTGATCCGGGCCGAGGTGCCGGGGCTGGGCCTGGGCATCATCATCGAGGCGAATGATCCGGTCGCGGCTCTGTCCGTCGCTCATGCCACGGGCGCTGATTTCGTCAGACTCAAGGTATTCGTCGGCGGCGCCATGACCGCAGACGGCCCGCGTCATGGCCTCGGCGCGGCGGCCGTCGCGCATCGCGCAACGCTGGGGCGGCCCGATATCGCGATCCTCGCCGATGTCCATGACCGCACCGCGCGACCCTTGTCTGACGAAAGTCAGCCCTTCGCAGCCAACTGGGCCGCCAAGGTCGGGGCCGATGGCCTGATCATCACGGGGTCAAGCTTTCCCGACACGATCGAGCGCATCGGAGCGGTGCGCAAGGCGGTACCCAACCGATCGATCCTGATCGGTGGCGGGGTCACCGAGGAGAATGTCTCTCATGCGTTGGGCGCGTCGGACGGAGTCATTGTCTCGAGCGCGCTGATGCGCTCCGGGGCGGACGAAGACGATATCCTGCGCTGGGACGGGGATCTGTGCCGGCGCTTCATGGACGCGGCGGGGGCGGCATGATCGGTCGGGATTTCACAGGCTACCGGGGTGGTGTGCCCAACATCACCTGGCCGGGCGGCGCACGCCTTGCGGTATCTGTCGTCGTCAACATCGAGGAAGGGGCTGAACTGACGCTCGGTGATGGCGACGAGCGCAACGAGCACATCTACGAGGCCGTCGAGCGCGTCGAGGGCATGCGCGATCTATGCATGGAAAGCCATTTCGAATACGGGCCGCGCGCAGGCTGGCCGCGCATCCGCGATGCGCTGCGCCGGCGCGGGGTCCGGGCGACCCTTAACGCATGCGGACGGGCCATCGCCGCCACGCCCTGGATTGCCGCCGATGCGGTCGCCGACGGCCACGAGGTCGCGGCACATGGCTGGCGATGGGAACGCCACGTCCACATGGACGAGGCCACCGAGCGTCGCGCCATAGCGAGGGCAGTCGCCGCCATCGCGGAGGCCGCCGGCACCCCACCGCTCGGCTGGCACACCCGTTCGGCCACGTCTGCGATGACGCGGTCCCTTCTCGTCGAACAGGGCGGCTTTCTCTATGACAGTAACGCCTACAATGACGATCTGCCCTACCTTGTGGAGATGGCGGACGGTCCCCATGTGGTGCTGCCCTATGCCTTCGACACCAACGACATGCGCTTTTACAACGGCGGCGGATTCGTCTTCGGATCAGACTTTGCACGCTATTGCATCGACGCCTTCGACCGGCTCCACGCCGAGGCGCGCCAACTGCCCCGGATGCTGTCTATCGGGCTGCACACACGGATCATCGGGCGCCCTGCCCGCATCAGCGGCCTTGAGGCGTTTCTCGATCATGCGCTCGGCCATGACGGGGTCTGGTTCGCAACCCGGGCCGAAATCGCGCGGGCCTGGCGCACGGGGCTGGGCCTGCCGGACTGGACGCCGCGCCCCTGCCCCTCCGGCTTCGCTGCGGAGCTGTGGGCATGATACGCGACCTCGTCGGATACGGGGGCACCTGGCCCGACTTCTGCTGGCCTAACGGCGCGCGGCTTGCGGTTTCCGTGGTGATCAATGTCGAGGAAGGGGCCGAACAACAAGTGATTGACGGCGATCCGGCGAACGAGCGGATAGGTGAGGTCATGTCGGTCGTCCCCGACAACAGGCCCGACGCGGGCCAGGCCCAGATCTTCGCCTATGGCACGCGAGCGGGCGCCTGGCGGATGGCGGCTGCGCTCCGCCGACACGACATCCGGGCGACGCTTTTTGCCTGCGGCCGCGCCGCGGAGCGCGCGGCCCCCGTGCTGGCCACGCTTGCCGGCGATGGCCACGAGACCGCCTGCCACGGCTGGCTCTGGCGCCCCCATGCCGACTACGATAGCCCCGAGGCCGAAGCCGCCGACCTCGACCGCGCAGGTGCGGCCATCGCTGCGGCCACCGGCACGGTGCCGCGCGGCTTCTTCTGCCGCGGCGCCGAAAGCCCCTGGACGCGGAGGCTGCTGGCCGAGCGCGGCTACCTCTATACCTCGAACGCCTTCGACGACGACCTGCCCTACCCCGACCCCTCCGGCCTGCTCGTCGTGCCCTATGCGCTCGACACCAACGACATGAAGTTCTTCCACCCCAACGGCTTCGTCCGACCCGGAGAGATGGTGGATTACGTGACCGGGGCGCTAGATGTGCTAGAATCCGAAGCAGACATGGGCCTGCCACGGCTTCTCAACATCGGCTTTCATCTGCGCATCGTGGGGCGGCCTGCCAGATTTCCGGCCTTCGACCGCATTCTCGCCGACCTCGCCCGCCGCCGCGACCGCATCTGGATCGCACGGCGCATCGACATTGCCAAAGCCTTCCTCGAGGCCATTTCATGAAGATCGCGCTCGTCAACCCGAACACCTCGGACGACATCACGCGCCGCATGGTCGCCATCGCGACGCGCGAGGCCGGACCGCGCGCGACGATAACAGGTCACACAGCGCGATTCGGTGCGCCGCTGATCACCGAACCCCACGCCCTTGCTACCGCCGCCGAGGCCGTGGGTGAGCTCGGGCCTGCGCTGGTGGATACCGACGCCGTCATCGTGGCCGCATTCAGCGACCCGGGCCTTGACGCCCTGCGCGCTGCGCTGTCCTGCCCGGTGACTGGCATCGCCGAAGCCGGAATGTCCGAGGCCGCGCGGGATGGTCGCCGCTTTGCTGTCGTCACGACGACACCGGCCCTTGCCGTAGCCATCGCCGCGACAGCGGCCCGGCATGAGCACAGGCGCTTTGCCGGCACCTGGACGACGCCCGGCAATCCGGTGGCGCTGACTGCCGATGCGGCAGCGCTGCAAGACTCGCTCGCCACGGCGATCCGGGCCGCCGTGGCGGAGGGGGGGGCCGAGGCCGTGGTGATCGGCGGCGGCCCGCTGGCCGAGGCGGCACGCGCGCTTGCCGCCAGCGCACCCGTGCCCCTGATCGAACCGGTCCCGGCCGCAGTTCGCCTTTCCCTTCAACGGCTGCAGATCTGGGCATCGTCATGAGCGGCACCCTCGTCATCGCCGACCGCATCATCACGGGCTTTTCTGCCGACGGGGCGCCCGAGATCGTGGAGGATGCCGCCATCCTCATGGAGAACGACACCATCGCGGCAATCGGACCGACGGCCGACCTGCGCTGCGCCCACCCGCAGGCGCGCGAGATCGGCGGTCGGGGCCTTGTGGCGATCCCAGGTCTAGTGAACGCCCATCACCATGTGGGGCTGACGCCGTTCCAGCTTGGCGCGCGGGATCAGCCGCTGGAGCTGTGGTTTCCCGAACGCCTGGCGATGCGAGACGTCGACCCGCGCCTTGACACGCTGTTTGCGGCCTTCGAGATGGTGGCCTCGGGCGTGACCACCGTCCAGCACCTGCACAGCCGGGCGCCGGGCGATAGTGGCGCAGTGATTGCGCAGGCCGAGGCGATCATCGGCGCCTATGTCGAGCTGGGCATGCGCGCATCCTATTCCTTCGCGCTGCGCGACCAGAACCGGATGATCTATGACGCCGACGAGGCCTTCGTGGCCTCCCTGCCCGAAGTGCTCCGCAGGCCAACGGCTGCCTATCTGGCGGGTTTCGGCCTGCCTCTTGCCGACCAGATCGCCGTTTTTCACGCCTTGCGGTCACGATGGGCGGCAGTGCCCCTGATCGGTATCCAGATCGCGCCCTCGAACCTGCACTGGCTGTCGGACAGCGCGCTGGAAAGTACTGCCCGCATGGCCGAGGACACGCGCGCACCGATGCACATGCACCTGCTCGAGACACCCTACCAGGCCGAATATGCGCGCCGCCGCACCGGGGGATCGGCCTTGGCCCATGTCGACAGCTTCGGCCTTGTCGGACCGCAGCTGACCATCGGGCACGGCGTCTGGATGACGCCAGACGACATCGCGCTTCTGGCCGAGCGCGGCGGCTGTCTGTGTCACAACTGTTCCTCGAACCTGCGGCTCAAGAGTGGGACGGCAGACCTGAACAGATTTCTGGCCAGCGGTATGCCGGTGGCGCTCGGCATCGACGAGGCCGGTATCAACGACGACCGCGACATGCTGCAGGAAATGCGCCTTGCTCTGACCCTGCACCGCGGGCCGGGACACGCCACCCCGAACCCCACAGCCGCACAGATCCTGCGCATGGCGACCGAGCATGGCGCGGCGACCACTCCCTTTGCGGGACGGATCGGGCGGCTTGCTCCCGGACGGCTCGCTGACATCGTTCTTCTTGACTGGCAAAAGGTGATCTGGCCACATCAGGACCCCGGGCTGGCGCTGGTGGATGTGCTTGTCCGCCGGGCCAAGACCGGGGCCGTCCACACCGTGCTGGTGGGCGGCGCCACCGTGTATTGCGAGGGACGGTTCACGCAGATCGATCGGGACGCGGTGCTGGAAGACATTGCCCGAGCGCTGGCAGCGCCGCGCAGCGAAGCGGAAATGGCCATGAAGCACCTTGCAAAGGCGCTCGAGGGGCCAGTGGCTGGGTTCTACAGGACTTGGCCCGCTGCCTAGGTGTTCGATCCAACGGTTTGATGATGTGATCGCAGACCTTCGCGGGAGAGCACATGCAGCTTGGCTTGACGGCTTGAAGTGCCGGTGTAGCGGATCGTCGATAAGGCATTGCTGCGGTTTGCGCGCATAGGGAATGATCTGCTTAAGCGGCAGGTCGACGACATCCATGGTGATGTCCTTGGGAAGCCAACAAAGCGAAATGGGGTCTGATCCCCGTTTCGGTTCAGGTGTGATGG
>CALGEF010000353.1 GCA_937881755.1 uncultured Acidobacteriota bacterium | reverse complement strand
GCAGTCCCGCAGGAACCCGCCGAGCTCGTGGAACGCGATCACGAACGGGTTGTAGGTGCCGACCGGTTTGACGATCCCGTAGACCGGCCGCTCATCATCCAGCTCCGGTACAAAGCTGCCGAAAATCTTGTCCCAGATGATGAACACGCCGGCATAGTTCGCATCGAGGTAACGCGGGTTCGTCGCGTGGTGCACGCGGTGGTGGCTCGGCGTATTCATCACCGCCTCGAACCAGCCCGGCATCCGGTTGACCGCCTCGGTATGAATCCAGAACTGATAGAGGAGATTGATCCCGCCCACGAAGGCGATGACGTAAGGGTGGAACCCGATCCACACCATCGGCAGGCCGAGCAGGATCAGGCCCGTGAAGGGGCCGAACCAGGGTTGGCGCAGGGCGGTCGTCAGGTTGTAGTGCCTGGAGGAATGGTGCGTCACATGCTCCATCCAGAACCAGCGCATCCGGTGCGCAAACCGGTGCTTCCAGTAGTAAACGAAATCATACAGTACGAAGGCCAGAACGAGGGTCCACCAGGTGAAGGGCAGGGTGGCGATCCGGTACGGCCAGAGCAACGCCATCATCCAGACGAAGATCGCCGCGGTCAGCGTATTCACGACGAGGTTGCCGATCCCCATCGCCATTGAGGCAAAGGCGTCTTTCGTGTCGTAGCGCCCCGCCGCCCGGCCGGTCTTTACCGCCCACCATTCGAGGGCGACCGCGAGCACGAAGAACGGCGCGGCCAGGGTGGTCACTTCGGGGAGAGGCACGAATTCCATTCCCCGGAGCTAGCGAAAAATGACACCGCCGTCACCCCTCGGGGCAGCGCTTGACGGACGCAGGGGAAGGGGCCCCTTGTCGCACCCGGATCCATCAACCGGAGGAAATCGCATGGCTCGCCCCAAAGAGTTTAAGGAAATCATTCTCGACATCGAGGACGGCATCGCCACCCTGACCCTCAACCGTCCGGACAAGATGAACGCCTTCACCGGCGTGATGATGTACGAGATGATCGAAGCCTTCGACATCACCGACAGGGACGACAGTGTCAAAGCCGTGATCGTCACCGGCAGCGGCGACCGCGCCTTCTGCGCCGGGGCGGACCTCTCCGCCGGCGCCAAGACGTTCGACTATGACGCCCGCGCCGGAGACGGCGAAAAGGGCCGCACGGAGAACATCGACATCCAGCGCGACGGCGGCGGTCGCGTCACCCTGCGCATCTTCGAAAGCCTCAAGCCGGTCATCGGCGCCATCAATGGCGCAGCGGTCGGTATCGGTGTCACCATGCAGCTGCCGATGGATATCCGCATCGCGTCAGACACCGCGCGCTTCGGCTTCGTCTTCAACAAGCGCGGCATCAACCCGGAAGCGGCCTCCAGCTGGTTCCTGCCGCGCCTCGTCGGCATCCAGCAGGCGCTCGAATGGTGCTATACCGGGCGCGTTTTCCCGGCCTCCGAAGCGCATAGCGGCGGCCTTGTCAGCAAGGTTGTTCCGCAAGCGGAGCTCATGACCGTTGCCCGCGCGCTGGCCAAGGAAATCGCCGACAATACCGCGCCGGTCTCCAACGCCCT
This sequence comes from uncultured Acidobacteriota bacterium, assembly GCA_937881755.1. GTDB lineage: Bacteria > Pseudomonadota > Alphaproteobacteria > Caulobacterales > Hyphomonadaceae > Hyphomonas. The sequence goes on along the minus strand of CALGEF010000353.1, from coordinate 1,420 downwards.
GACCCGCCAGATGATGTGGCGCATGCTCGGCGCCTCGCATCCGATGGACGCGCACATCGTCGACTCTGCTGCCATCTACTCGCGCGGCAAGACGCCGGATGCGAAAGAAGGCGTGATGAGCTTCCTCGAGAAGCGCACGCCGAGCTATCCGGTGAAAGTCTCCGACGGCATGCCGAACTTCTTCCCCTGGTGGGAAGAGCGCGAATTCGAATGGATCGGCGGCAAGGACTGAGCCTGTGCAATCGCTGCTGCCCCTGGCAACGGACATCGGCGCGCGTCTCAGGGCGCGCGCCGAAACCGTCGCTATCTCTGAATCCTCCGCTGGCGGACTGATCTCCGCCGCTATCCTTGCAGTTCCCGGCGCCTCCGCCTGGTACCGGGGCGGCGGCGTGATCTATACGCCGCAGGCTTTCCGCGGCCTGCTCGGGCTGCGCCGCGAAGACCTCGGCGACATGCGCTCGTCCACCGAGCCCTATGCCCGGCTCCTGGCGCGCACCATCGCCGGCAAGCTCGACGCCCATTGGGGCCTCTGCGAGACCGGCGCCTCAGGCCCCGCCGGCAATGGCTATGGCGACGCCGCCGGCCACACCTGCGTGGCGCTCGCCGGGCCCGGCAAGTTCGAAGTCTCCCGCACGCTCGAAACCGGCCTCACGGACCGCCCCGAAAACATGCGCCGGTTCGCCCGCGAGGCGCTCGAGCTCCTCCACGCGGCGCTCGCCTAGCAGTCTGCTGAAAAACTAGCCAGTGCGTGCGGATCGTGATTCAGTTCTGTTTCGTGGTGGAATGGAGTTCGCGATGCGGGGACGGAAGGCCAAGGTGCGCGGCATCGGCAAACTCGGCGCTCTGTTCGACATTAATCTCGCCGCCTACAATCTCGCGCGCATGCCAGGATTGCTCGCCGCATGAGGGGCGGACTGCGTCCACGCGCGTCCTGCGACGCGCCACAAGACGCCAAAGCCCGCGAAAAGCGGGCGCCCTGACCATGCCAAACCGCAAAAACCGAGCAAAAAACGCCAAACTCGCTGCTTTTTCAGCAGACGGCTAGTCCTTTCCCGGCCGATATCGCCGCGTAGCGGACGCCTCGATATCGGCCCGTTCAAGGCGCGCGTCCCGCCACTGTTCGCCTGCAAACAGCGGCGCCTGGTCGGCAAAGTGCGGCGAGGTCTCATCCAGCGTCGCGCTGCCATAGGGGCTGATGACCTGGGCCGTCTGCGCGCCGCCCGCATCCCATTCGACCAGCGCGATCCAGGTGTCTCCGGCGCTCATGTGAATCTGGCCGTCATCGCGGATTTCCTTCGGGTAGACAGCGCGGAGGATATCGGGCCCGCCGCTGATCGGCACGTTGACCTCGCCGCGCACCAGCCGGTTGATGTCGCCCCATTCAGGATCGATCCGGCCATGATGGGCCATCAGCCAGCTG
>CALGEF010000352.1 GCA_937881755.1 uncultured Acidobacteriota bacterium | reverse complement strand
TGCGCGTGCCCATGATTTCCAAGTCCTCTTCCGGTCAGTTTGGCGCCTTATGGCGCAAACCGGCTCCGGCTTAAAGCGGCTTGTGCAATACGCCCCCGGCTGGCAGGTAGCTGGGACGCCGAAAGGGAACCCGCAAGCCGTGCTGGACGAGATCATCCGCCGTTACATCGCGAGCTATAATGACCGGAACATCGACGGGATGCTGGCCTGCGTGACCGATGATGTCGTGTTCGAGAACATCTCGAATGCCGGCCAGTCCATGCGCCTCGATGGCAAGGTCATGATGCGCCAGGTGGCTGAAGTCTCCGGGAATGCTTTTTCCTACCGCCGCCAGCGCCTGACGAACCTCGTCACAGGGACGAGCACTGCAGCCGCAGAGATCGAGTTCGAGGGCCGCGCCGCCGTGGACCTGCCCAACGGCATCCGTGCCGGCGAGACCGTCCGCGTGCGCGGCGCCAGCTTCTTCGAATTCCGCGGCCCCCTGCTCTGCCGGATCGCGGATTACAGCTAGGCAGCTCTACTCTTTCGGCTTGAATACGCCCGAATAGGTTATACCTGCGAAGCTGACCAGGAATGTGCCCAGCAAGGCATAGATCGCCTTGGCCCAGGTCCAGAGTGTGACTTCGTCGAACAGGGTCACCGCCGGCAGGGCGGGCAGCAATGGCATGTTTCCGGCCAGGCGCGAGAGCTGGATACCCGGGAACAGGCCAGCCTGGCCGACATTGGCGGGATCACAAAGCGACTCCTGACGCAGGTCGATGATCGGAATGGCCGTATCAAGTGCGTAAAGCGCCGGCACAAGCGACAGGCAGGCTTCCGGGTCGCCGCGGCTCGAGAGATCGACGAACACGTTTCGCGCGAGCATGACCTCGGCACCCACGATGCCGGCGATCCAGAATGCAACGAGCGTCACGGTCGCACGCAGTGCCGAAAGACCAAAGCCGAAGGGAACTTCCGCAAACAGCCAGACGAAGGGCCGGATCCAGAGCGGACGGGCCCGGTTTTCCTCGCGGTAGCCTTCGCGCTGGATCCGCCGCGCGTCGGTATGGCGGCCAGACCGCGCGAATGCGATGGCGCACTCCCGCCAGGGGTGCGGGGACACGATGCGCTGTCCCCTGGCAGTCAGGTCGGTGCTGCGTTGCAGCCAGCGCATGCGGGCCTGCCAGGCGACGCCGTCCGACTGGTCCACTTCAATCTGGCGCAGGCTTATACTGTCGAGGCGGATGCGGCGGGCGCCGCTCCAGGCTGAACCGGCGAAGCTGCCCAGCGTATCGATCCGGGCATTCGAAAGATCGACGATCCCATCAAGCGTATTGTCGTGCGCGTATAGTCCGCCGTCTACGGTACAAGCGCTGGCATTGAGCGCGACACCGCCGGGCCGGATGAACCGGGCGCCCTGGCAGCCGAAGTCTCCGGCAATCCGAGCCTTCCAGAACGTGGTCGTGCCTTCCGCCTCGAACTTGTGGTCGTTTATCGCGACGAGCCGGACATGGCCGCCAACATTGCAGGCGCTCGCATCCAGCGCGTCGCCGTCCGGATGGCTCAGGGCGGCGCCAAAGAAGCTGAGCGACTTGCCGATGCCTCCATTGGCCAGCCTGACTTCACCGAAAGATTCGAACCGGAAATGCTCATAGGCATCAAAGTTGGCAAGGCCGCCAATCTCGATACCGGCCGCGGCGAGCGCGAGCCCCCCGGGATTGTTCAAACGCGCGCCGTGACAGGCGAAATCTCCGGCGACCCGCGCGTCCCAGAACAGGGACGCCCCTTCGGCCTCGAACCGCGTCCTGTCGATCGGCATAAGCTGAACATGGCCGCCGACGCTGCAGGCGTTGGCATCCAGCGCGTCGGCGCCGGGGTTGCTTAGGTGCGCACCGAAAAAGGTGAGGTCCTTGCCGATCGTCGAGTTCGAGAGCTGCACCTCGCCTTCGGCTTCAAAGCGCGACCCATCGACCATGTCGAAGCCGGCCCGCCCGCCCACCTGGATGTTTGCACCCGCAAGCGCGACACGGCCGGGCGCAGACAGGCGCGCGCCGTTGCAGATAAAGTCGCCGGAAACTTTCGTGTCCCAGAAGACCACTCGCCCAATGGCCTCGAACCGGTGACTTTTGGCGACGGTCAGGCGAACGTGCGCGCCGACTGTGCTGGCACTGACATCGAGCGCGTCTCCGTCCGGGTTGGACACAGAGGCGCCGTAAAAGTTGAGATTCTTGCCGACGCTGGCATTTGACAGGCGCACTTCACCTTCAGCAACAAAGCGGCGCTCATCGAGCAGGTCAAAGGTTGCCTCGCCGCCGATGTTGACGCCGGCCGCATCGAGCGCGAGGCCATCGCGGCCCGTGATCGTGGCGCCGTCGAATGCAAGGTCGCCCCCGATAAAGGCGCTCGACATCCGCACATCGCCTTCGGCGACGAAGCCCATCTCGAACAGGGCGCTGCCCTCGATCCGGGCAAGCCAGAGGTTCAAGGCCGGGGGCGCCATTGTCAGGCCGCGCGGCACGTCGCCGGGACATTTCAGCAATGCTCCGCGCGCCCAGAGATCGCCGCCGATCCGGGCCGCCCGCAAGCGGATATAAGCCATCGGCATTTCCGGCGGCGGCGACGGCAATGGAGAGGCCTCCCTGAAGTCGAAGTCTCCGCTGACCTTGACGCCCTCTCCCCAGAGTTCGCGAAACCGGCTCTGGCGGATCGAAAACCGGGAGAGTTCCGCATTGGTGATGTCAATGCGGCCTGAGAAATCACACTGCTCAAGGGCTATGACGCCAAAGCCGCCGCCGCCCGGCGCGGTGCAGTCTGCTAGGTCGAGATCGCCCTCGACCCGGACGCCGCGCACTCGCAGGCCCGACGGGAGACCGGCAACGCGGCTATCGAGCCCCAGCAGCATGTCCCGGAGGAACCGGGCCGGAACGACCGGCTTGAGTGCAGCGTCATATCCAGGTGCCAATGTCAGGTCCGCCCAGGCCCCCTCGCGCAGTGCCGCGATAAGAGCCTGCTCATCGGCCAGTGGCCTGGCTCCGCCCCCGCTTTGCATCTCCAAGACCCCAGACCCGGCTTATGCAAAGGATGGATAGGCGAGACTCCGGCAGAGGCAATAGCCCTTTGCCAGATGCCCTGTCAGCTCAGGGGCTCAGGGCTTCCAGCCAGGCAGCTTCGCGGCCTGTTTCATCCATGTCGTCAGCTGCGCCTCGTCGAACTCTCCCTCGTAGAGGTCAATCCAGCGGGCCTCCCCGCTCTTAGCCGTGAAGCCCGGCGGAGGCGGGTCAAGTTCGGCGCCCTTGAAGAAGGTCACCTTCACATACCGCGTCAGCGCATGGAACGTGACGAACCAGCCCTGCCCCTGAATTCCGTAGAAGGGCGAGTTCCACTTCAAGGCCTTCTGAACCTTCGGTCACAGCCTTGACGACCAGCGCATCCAGCCGCTGGCCGGCCTCCTGCTTCCAGGCCTGCACGGGCGCATCACCGCCCCTTGGCAATCCGCCGACTGCCTCCAGAGGAGAGGCCCACTTTCGCGGGCTTGGCGTTTTTCGCCATCCAGGTCAGGCCGATTGCTGGAGTTTCGGCCGCCGCAAATCCGCCGCGAGCCCCTCCCCCATCAGGTCGATGAAGTTCTCCGAATAGAAGTTCGTGATCTGCGCCGGCGTGCAGCCCGTCAGCGTTTCATCGAAACGCTTCAGCGGATTGCGGCCGCCTTCGACGTGGGGGTAGTCGGAGGAAAAGAGGCAGATCTCATCCCCTGAATTGCGGATGATCCATCCGGCATCCTCGTGCGGATACGGCGCGGCGCGGAAAGACCGGCGAACGATTTCGGACGGCTTCGCGGAGAGCTTCTGCAACCGCTCCTCATTCCTCAC
>CALGEF010000351.1 GCA_937881755.1 uncultured Acidobacteriota bacterium | reverse complement strand
AGCATTCATCGGTTATCGGCCGTTTGACTGGCAGGGTATCCATTCCGGTTTTCGCCGGGATTGCCGCCGGGCTTTTGTCCATTCTCCTGTATCTTGTGGTGACGGCGATCTCCATTGGTTATCGGATGATCGTGCTGGGTGCGCCGTTCGGATTTGTGGTGCCGCTGCCGGTCCTGCTCGTCATGCTGACCGCTTGCCTGACCATCTCCGGCCTGGGGACATACCTGTGCGCCAGGCCACTCCAGGCGGTTTTCGAACGCTTTACCGCCTACATGACGACCAGCCGCGCAGATGCGGAAGCCGAGCTCGAGGACATGCAGTTCCCGGAGCTGCGCCGCCTGCACGCGGCGACGACGCAGACGGTGCGCAAGCTGCGCCGCGACAACGAGACCCTGCGCCAGATTGCCTACAGGGATTCGCGCACCGGATTGCCGAACGCGATTGCGCTGGAGCGGCACGTCAACGCGACGCTGCCGGAAGCGAGCTTCGAGCATCCGGCAGCGTTCCTGTTGCTGGACATCGACCGGTTCGGCCAGCTGATCGAGCAGGTCGGCACCCCGAACGGTGATGCGCTGGTCGACGGCGCGGCGAAACGCCTGTCGCGGGCGCTGTCCGACCTCGGCGATCCGGCGGCAATCGCGCTGCGTGGCAGCATGCTGTCAGCCATGTCGGCCGACAAGTTCGTGCTTTACCTGCCCTGCGCCATCAACCGCGACCATGTGATCTCGATTGCGCGCGCGATCCGTGCAGCCTTCGCCGAACCTTTCGAATTGCCGATGCGGCAGATCATCATGTCGATCTCTGGCGGTATCGTTATGGCGCCGGAAGACGCCGAATCCTTCCCGAAGCTGATGCAGAATGCCAAGCTCGCCCTGCGCCTGGTGCGCTCCGAGGCGCAGTCCGGTTTCCGCTTCTTCACGCCGCGCCTGACGCGGATCGTGCAAGGGCGTTACCGGTTCGAGGCGGAGCTGCGCGACGCAGTGGCGAACAAGGAATTCAAGGCGGTCTTCCAGCCGAAGATCGACTTCCAGACAGGCCGGATTGTTGGCGCCGAGGCGCTGGCGCGCTGGCGCCGCCCGAATGGCAAGCTGATCTCACCCGCGACGTTCATTCCGGGGGCAGAGCAGGCGGGGTTGATCGATGCGATCGGCATGCAGATCCTCGAGGCGGCATGCGAGGCGGCGCGCACCTGGCAGCTGGAAGGCTATGACCTGACGGTGGCGGTCAACGTTTCGCCCAGCCAGTTCCAGCGGCACGACCTGACGGACGCGATCATGGCGATGCTGCGCCGGACGGGCCTGCACCCGAACCGGCTGGAGCTGGAGATCACCGAGAGCATGGCGGTGTCCGATCCCGCGCGCGTGGCCGAATTCATCTCGCCGCTGCGGGCGATGGGCACCAAGCTCGCGATCGACGATTTCGGCACCGGCCATTCGAATCTCGCGACGCTGACACAGCTGCCCTTCGACGTGTTCAAGATCGACCGCCAGTTCGTCTCGGCGCTGGAGACTGACCGGCAGGCGCCGGCGATTGTGGAGATGATCCTTGCGATGGCGGAAACGCTGGGACTCAAGACCGTGGCCGAGGGCGTGGAGACGGCGCGGCAGGCGGAGTTCCTGCGGCGGCGCGGCTGCACCATGGCGCAGGGCTTCCTCTATTCACCCGCCTTGCCGGAGACGGCCTTCTTCGACCTGCTGCGCGCCTGGCGCCCGGGGCAGGTGAACGAACAACAGAACGACGTGCAGGAACGTCAGGCGCCGCGCCGGTAAGTGCCGACGGGAACGCCGCCGAGCAGTGTCTCGCCGGATTTCCGGTAACCCAGTTTTTCGGCGACACGGACCGAGTTCGTATTGGCGGGCTCTATCACGCAGGAACTGAGGCCCGGGCAGTTGGAATCCAGCCATTGGTGTGCGGCCGTCATCGCTTCCGTTGCGATGCCGCGGCCCCAGGCGGCGCGGCCAAACGCCCAGCCGGCTTCGGGGCCGGGCACGAGATCTGCCGGCAGGCCGCGCTGGAAATCGGAAAAGCCGGCCTCGCCCAGGAACTCGCCCGTCTGGCGGTCGGTGACGACCCAGTAGCCATAGCCCTTGAATACCCAGAGGCCGGCCGAGCGCAGCAGCGCAAACCAGACATCCTGGCGCCCGCGCGGCTTGCCGCCGATAAAGCGGACAACATCTTCATCGGCCCAGACGGCGGCGGCCGCGTCGAGGTCCCTGGGTTCGGCGCCGCGAAGGCGCAGGCGCGCCGTTTCGATGACAGGGGCTTTCACCCGCCGGCCTTCATCTTGGCGAGCATCGCGCCCATGGCAGCATGCACGGCATTGATGGCCTTGAGCGGACGAACCATCACCTTGAACTCCGTGATCTGACCATCGCCGTTCCATTCGATCATGTCGACGCCGTTGACGGCGATGCCGTCCATTTCGGTTTCGAATTCGAGGACGGCGCGGTCTGCGCAATCGAAGACGCGGGTATAGCGGAAGCTTTCATTGCCGAGCGTTTCTCCGGCGGCGAGCAGGTAGCCCATGGTGATGAACCTGCCTTCCTGAGGCGTGTGGACCACGGGGCTTTTGAAGACGACCTCGTCAGCCAGCAGTGGCGCGAGGCCGTCTGCGGAATGGTCCCCCGCCATCCAGTCAAACCAGCGCTGCAGGTTCGGGCTGTGGCCGGTTTCAGGGATCAGGTGCTTTGCCATGTTGTAGTCCTCCCGGCCAGGAGATTAGGCCCGGCGGGGCCGGGCTGCAACCGGGGCCTGCGGCGGCAGGTTTGGCCTTGCTGTTCCTATGCGTCGCAGGCGCGCGTGCGCGGATGCGTATTGCCAAGCGTCCGCCCAATGCAGAGGATCGCTTTGTAAAGGCACAGCAGAAAGGGCGTTTGCGTCATGGGCAATCATGTAAAGGACAAGTCGATCATCGTGACCGGTGCGGCGGGCGGTTTTGGCCGGCTGGTCAGCGAGAAGGCCGCAGCGCTCGGCGCGGAGGTGACGTGTGCGGATGTTGACCTTGCCGCGCTTGAGGCGAGCGTCGCGGCGATCCGAAAGGCGGGCGGCATGGCGCAGGCCGTGCGCGCGGACGTGACGAAAATTGCGGAGATGAAGGCGGCAGCGAAGGCTGCTGTGGATGCCTATGGCCGGATAGACGTGATGCTGAACAATGCGGGCGTGATGCCACTTGCGCTCTACGCGGACCACGAGAGCGCGCTGGAGAAATGGCACCGCTGCATCGACATAAACATCAAGGGCGTGCTGAACGGCACCGTCGCCGTGCATGACCAGATGATTGCACAGGGCGAGGGCCACGTGATCAACGTGTCGTCGATCTATGGCAACTTTCCGGTCTATGGAGCGGCGGTGTATGGCGCGACCAAATCGGCGGTGAACTTCCTCTCGGAGTCGCTCCGGATCGAGGCGCGCGGCAAGATCAAGGTGACCATCGTGAAGCCGACGGGCGTGCCGGGCACGGGGCTCGGCGCGGGCGTCGTCAATCCGCAGGGCATTGTCGGGATTGTGGGGCAGAACGCGGGGGAGTATTTCGAAGTGCTCGGCCAGATGCGGGAAGGCAGGCTGGATCCCGCCCGCCTTGACCCGAACGAGATAGACTATGTGGCGCTGGATCCGGCCTTTATTGCCGACCAGATCATCCACGCGATCAACCAGCCTAAAGGCGTCTCCATCGGCGACATCACTGTGCGCGCGTCGGGCGATCACTACATTCTGTGAGGCGGCGCTTACGCGTAGCCGAGAAAGGCGAGGATTCTCTCGAAGACGTCCCGGTCGAGACAGAGTTCGCGGTGGTCGAGGTCCTCAACGCCGTGGACTTGGGCGCCCGGGAGTTTCGCCGCGACCGCGGCGATTTCGTCCAGGGGGCAGCCGATGTCGGCGTCCGAGCCGATGAATAACAGCTTGCCGGAATAGCCCGCCAGCGCGCCGGTGAAGTCGAAGGGCGCAAGGTCGCTCTTGCCGGTGGTGCGCAGGAAGTCCAGAGCGCTGTCGAGAACGGCAGGGTCTGCGCCTTCGCGGCGTTTGGCTTCCGCCCAGCCGAGGACGGGCGGGGCGATCAGCACGACATAGTCGGCCTTCGCGCCAGCCTTCAGTGCGTTGGCGGTGGCAATACAGCCGAAGGAGTGGGCGATGATTGTATCTATGGGCGCTTCGGCCGCGCAGGTATCCAGCACAGCCTTTCCGGCGGCCGCGCCGCTGAAGTCGGCGGCCTTCGACGCGCCGTGGGCGGGCAGGTCCATCAGCAAGACCGGGCGCCCATTCGAGATGAAATCCTGCGCATACTGGCGCCAGATCCGGTGCGTATCGTTCCAGCCGTGTACGAACAATGTCGCAGGACCTTCATGCGCGCGCCAGAGCGGCGTGTCGCCGACATCGCGCCGGGCATTCGGGGGCAGCATGTTCTGTCCGGGCGCCGCGCTGATCGGACCGGGCGTCAGTTCGGCAAGAAGTGCTTTGACAGCCTGGTCCATCGCGTCAGTCACCCGGCATACGCCGCGGCCAGGTCCGGATCGCGCGTGGCAACCAGGTCGGCGAGGTCGGAGATGACCCTGGCCTGTTTCCACGTTGCGTCGTCCTGCATCTTGCCGTCGATCATGGCGACGCCGGTGCCGTCCGGCATCGCGGCGAGAATCTTACGGGCGAACTTCACTTCGTCCGGGTCCGGAGAGAAGACGCGCTTGGCGATGGCGATCTGCGATGGGTGGAGCGACCAGGTGCCGGAGCACCCGAGCAGGAATGCATTGCGGAACTGCTGCTCGCAGGCCTCAGAGTCGGCGATGTCGCCGAACGGGCCGTAGAATGCGTTGATGCCGGCCATGCGGCAGGCGTCGACCATGCGGGCGATGGTGTAGTGCCAGGGGTCCTGCTGGACGCTGGCGCGCGGGGCGCCGTCCGTGTTCGGATCATCGATCACGCGGTAGAAGGGATGGCCGCCGCCGACGCGGGTGGTTTTCATCTTGCGGTTTGCGGCAAGGTCGGCCGGACCAAGAGAGATGCCCTGCATGCGGGGGGAGGCGAGGGCGATCTCCTCGACACGGGCCATGCCTTCGGCGGTCTCTAGGATGGCGTGGAAGAGGATGGGGCGTTTGAGGCCGGCCCTGGCTTCGAGCTGGGCGACATACTGGTCGGCGAAGTGGATGTCCCACGGTCCTTCGACCTTGGGCAGCATGATGACGTCCAGCTGGTGACCTGCCTTAAGGACAAGGTCCGAGACGTCCTGCTGGAACCAGGGGGAGTTCAGGCAGTTCACGCGGCTCCAGAAGCCGGTGCCCCTGGCCTGCCAGTCATACATGTTCGCCATCTCGACCGCGCCGGCGCGGGCCGCGTCCTTGGCGTCGGCGGGTATCGCGTCTTCGAGGTTGGCGAGGATCACGTCCACGGTGGGGGCCATCTCGGGCACCTTAGCGCGGACCTTGTCGAGGTGCGGCGGGACAAAGTGGATCATCCGCTCCAGTCGGACTGGCAGGTCGCGCATCGGTTCGGGCGCGCCGATCGACAGGGGCTTGAAGAAGTTACGCGGCGTTTTCCGAGACATGGGCCCCTCCGTTTGCGCGCAGAGGATTAGGGCCGGTGTTGCAGCGCGTCAAATACCGCCGCCGCACGGGAAAATATGCCGCGCCCGGGCGTTGACGGCGCTGAACAAAGTAAAGGAGGTTTCCAGGCCGCTTCTGATGATCCTGCTGACGATTTTCCTGACGCCGGTCGCTGTCGGGCTGAAGCAGGCATTGGCGCGGCGTTCCTGATTAACCTGGTGCCGACGCTGATCGGATGGCTGCCAGGGCTTGATCCACGCCTTCCGGGTCAACACGCGGGGCGGCGAGACGCTCGCCTGGCGACTGAGTCCTTAACCTGACATCGGGTGGGCGGTCTCCAGCAATTCCTGCAATTCATCGGTGAGGACGTGGGTGTAGATCTGCGTCGTGGCAATATCGGCATGGCCGAGAAGCACCTGTACTGCGCGCAGGTCGGCGCCGCCTTGCAGCAGGTGTGTCGCGTAGGCGTGGCGCAGCGCATGCGGGTGAACGCGCGCCGGGTCCAGGCCCGCCTGGGCAGCGGCTCCCTCCAGCAATTGCCCGAGGCGGCGGCGTGTCAGGTGGCCGCTGGCGCCGCGTGACGGGAAGACGAAATCCTCGGCCCGGGTTTTCACGTCCGGGTCGGTGCGTTCTTCCAGCCAGTCCGACAACGCCTGCAGAGCCGGGCGGCCGAGCGGGCAGAGACGTTCCTTGCCGCCCTTGCCGCGGATGATGATGTCGCTGGTCACCCAGCGCGCGCCCTTGCGCCGTGGCAGGCTGCCCATTGTGAGAGACACCAGTTCAGACGCCCGCAGGCCCGCGCCGTAAAGCAGCTCGACAAGGCATTTGAGGCGGTGGTCATTGCTGCAGGCGAAGATCAAGGCCTTCATCTCCTCGCGGCTGAGAACATCCGGAATGTCTCGCGCCGGAGAGGGGCCATCTAGTCGGGCGGTTGGGTCATCCTTGCGGTCGCCTTCTTCGAACAGGAAGCGGAAGAAGCGGCGCAGCGCCGACAGCTTGCGGGCCTGCGAGGCGGGCGCGAGGCCGCGTTCGGCCAGGTCCGTGACCCACGCGCTGAGCCCGGCGGGCCTGGCCCGTGTCAGGCGCCCGCTGCAGAACTCGGAAGCGTCCAGCAGATCGCGGCCATAGGCATCGAGCGTGTTCGGGCTCGCGCCCCGCTCGGCCGACATCATTTCGAGAAAGGCGCCGATACGGAGTTTGTCAGACATGCGGGCAATCGTGGCATGGCAGGCTTAAGGTCGCGTTGAGGGCGCTAAAACACGCCTTCGACGGGAATCCGGGTCTCGCCGTCCAGGGGCGGGTTGCCGGCGGCCTGCTGGCCGAGCCACCACATGCCGCCAATGATCGCCACAGCGAGGACGACGAAGCCGATCAGGAATTTGCGCATGGATTTTTGCCCCGAAAGCTGGTTTTCGACTGATTTTTCCGGCGATTCCTGCCGCCCGAATGCGCCGTCTATGTGGCAGGTCTGTAAAAGGCGCGCAACGCCGGGTAAGAGAGAGCATGCCAGACGACAGCGACCCTTCGAGCCCGGCGCCCCCTTTCGAGGGGCGTACGATTGCGCTGGTGGGTCTGATGGGCGCCGGAAAGTCAACCGTCGGACGGCGTCTGGCAGAAAAACTCGGCCGTGATTTCTACGACAGTGACACGGAAATCGAGAAGGCGGCCGGCCTCTCGATCTCGGATATATTCGCGTTGCACGGTGAAGCCGATTTCCGGCGCGGCGAAAAGCAGGTGCTGAAACGCCTTCTGGACCTGCCGCCGCATGTCCTGGCGACCGGGGGCGGGGCCTTCATCGACGCCGAGACGCGGGCGGTGATGAAGGAGAAGGCGGTGACCGTCTGGCTGAACGCCGACCTTGAGACATTGTGGCGCCGGGTCCAGAAGCGCGACAGCAGGCCGCTGCTTAAACGCGCCGACGCCAAGGCGCACCTGTCAAACCTCGTGACCGAGCGGGAACCTTTCTATTCACAGGCTGACCTTAACGTTCAGTCCAAGGATGGGCCCCATACCAATGCAGTGAACGCTATCCTGAAAGCCCTTGAGACCTGGACCCCGACATGACCACCACCCCTTCCATTGAAACTGTCCGGGTAGACCTCGGCGCGCGCGCCTATGACATTCTCGTGGGCCCTGGCGCCCTGACAGATCTGGGCCCGCGCCTCGCGCTCCTGGTGAAGCGTCCGCGCGCCTTCGTGCTGACGGACGAAAACGTGATGCGCCATCATAAGGCACGGCTGGAAGCGGCGGTGACCGGGGCCGGGATCAGGCTCGACTGGATGGCCCTGCCGCCGGGCGAGCAGACGAAGACCTTCGCGCAGCTCGGCCATGTGCTCGACTGGCTGCTGGGGGGCGGCGCCGACCGGGGCGACGTGCTGATCGCGTTCGGCGGCGGCGTCATCGGCGACATGGGCGGCCTTGCCGCCAGCCTGATGAAGCGCGGCATGGGTTTTGTACAAGTGCCGACGACACTGCTGGCGCAGGTCGATTCCTCCGTAGGCGGAAAGACAGCCGTGAATACGCCGCGCGGCAAGAATCTGGTCGGCGCCTTCTACCAGCCGATGCTCGTGATCGCCGATACCGAACTCCTCGCGACACTGCCGGTGCGGGAAATGAAGGCGGGCTATGCGGAAATCCTGAAATACGGCCTGATCAATGATGCGCCTTTCTTTGACTGGCTGGCCGTAAACGGCCGTGAGGTCCTGGGGCTCGAGCCGGAAGCGGCGCGCTATGCTGTCGCGCGCTCCTGCGCCGCGAAAGCGGCGATCGTCGTGGAAGACGAAACCGAGACCGGCGTGCGCCAGCTTCTGAACCTCGGCCACACCTTCGGTCATGCGCTGGAGGCGGCCAACGGCTACGGGCCGGACCTGCTGCACGGCGAGGCGGTGGCGCTGGGCATGGCGATAGCATTCCGTTACGGCGCCGAACTTGGGGTGACGCCGCCGGCCGATGCGCGCCGGGTGACCGAAGTGATCCGCGCCTCGGGCCTGCCGGCCGATTTCAGGGGCAGGGACCGGGCCCGCTTCACGGCGCCGCACCTCACCGAACTGATGCAGCAGGACAAGAAGGCGCGCGGCGGACGCGTGCCGCTGATCCTCGCGCGCGCGATAGGGGCCTCCTACATTCATCCGGATGCGGATCTTGCGTCCATCGAAGCCTTCCTGACCCGTGAACTCCTTGAAACTGCCTAGAGAGACCTACCGCCTGACATGATTGCCGGTTACCTGATTGCCATTTTCGTCCTTCTTTGCCTGTCCGGCTTTTTCTCCGGGTCTGAAACGGCGCTGACCGCCGCCTCCCGCGCACGGATGCACCAACTCGAAAAGGAAGGCGACAAACGCGCCCGTGCCGTAAACCGGCTCCTTTCGAACCGGGAAGACTTCATCGGCGCCATCCTGCTGGGCAACAACCTCGTCAATATCCTCGCGTCCGTTCTGGCGACAACCATGTTCACGGCCTTGTTCGGTCAGGGTGGTCTGGCGCTCGCGGTCGCGACCGGCGTTATGACCGTCACGGTACTGATCTTTTCCGAAGTGTTGCCGAAGACCTATGCCATCTCCCGGCCCGACAGCCTGGCGCTGCTGGTCGCCCGCCCCATCGGGCTCGTGGTGCGCGGGGCGTCGTGGATCATCCAGTTTATCCGCTTCATCGTGAAGATGCTGCTCGCCCTGTTCGGACTGGCGGGGCCGGTGACGCCTGTCTCCGCGGAGCAGGAAATCCGCGGCGCGATCGACCTGCATGCGATGGAGGGCGGTGTGGAAAGCGGCGACCGGCTGCGCCTGGTCGGCGCGCTGGATCTCAAGGACCTCACGGTCGAGGACGTGATGATCCACCGCAAGAACATCCAGATGCTGAATGCGGACATGGACCGGCGCCAGCTGGTGATGAAGGCGCTGGCGAGCCCCCACACGCGCCTGCCGCTCTACCGCGGCGAGAAGGAAGAGATCATCGGCATCCTGCATGCCAAGGACCTGCTGCGCGCGGCGCTGCCGATGGGCGGGGATCTTTCACAGCTCGACCTCGATTCGATCCTGCGCAAGCCCTGGTTCGTGCCGGAGACGACGCAGGTGAAGGACCAGCTCGACCAGTTCCTGTCAAAGGGCCAGCACTTTGCACTGGTTGTCGACGAGTACGGCGAGCTGCAGGGCATGATCACGCTGGAAGACATTCTCGAGGAAATCGTCGGCGCGATCCATGACGAGCATGACGTGCAGGTGCAGGGCGTGCGGGCGCAGGCCGATGGCTCGGTGAATGTCGATGGCTGGGTGCCGATCCGCGATCTCAATCGTGCGACCGGCTGGATCCTTCCGGATGAAGAAGCCGTGACGGTCGCCGGTCTTGTGATCCACGAGGCGCAGACGATTCCGGAGCCGGGGCAGAGTTTCGTCTTCCATGGCTACCGGTTCAACATCCTGCGGCGCCAGCGCAATCAGGTGACCGGCTTGAACATTTCGAAGGCTGATGCAGGTTAGGGGGCGGCCGCCTTCAGCGCGAGCGCGTGAAGGCCGGAATCGAACTCCTTCTGCAACACAAGCATGACGGTGCGTTGCACCTGGACGCGCGAGAGCCCGGCGAAGGCATCTGCGACAATTTCGACTGAGTAGTGCGTCTCGCCGCCCGGCGCGGCCCCGGCGTGGCCCGCATGCCTGGCGCTGTCATCGGTGATGACCAGCGTGACGGGATCGAAGGCTTCAGTGAGGATGTCTTCAATTCGCGATCGTCTGTCACTTGGTTGTGGCATCTTTAAGCGGTGCTCCCTATTATCATGGCCCATGTCCGACAGCGATCCCTTCCGATACCGCGTCAAGTTCAGAGATATACGCGTGAACCCTCCCAAGGACGAGGCTTCGCGCGCGCGCGCCAAGCAAACGCGGGTGTGCGACGAGCCGAACTGCGACCTCGAGGGGGCCTTCCCAGCGCCGCGCCAGGGCGGCAAGGGGCGGCACTTTTTCTGCGAGCAGCATGTGTCGGACTACAATCGCCGCTTCAATTTCTTCGAGGGCATGAGCGAGGCTGAGGCTGCCTCCTTCGTTCGCTCCGAGCGCTACGGCCATAAACGTACCTGGCGGATGGGCGCGGGGCCGATGGGCGGCAAGCGCAGTGCGCACGCCAACGATCCGCGCCGCTGGGCAGGCCGGAGCTTCTTCGACATGGATGATACGCCTGCTGCCGAAGCACGTGTCGAGGCGCATCGCTCAAGCCTCCAGCTGCGCGCGCTGCGCGAGCTTGACCTGGAGGCGGATGCCCAGCCGGCAGAGATCCGCGCGCGCTACGCCGAGTATATCCGCCGTTTCCATCCGGATTCGAACAAGGGTGACCGCTCCAGCGAGCACAAGCTCGAACGGGTCGTGCGCGCTGGCAAGCTGCTCAAGGCTTCGGGCCTGATGCGGACCTGACGGGGCCGTCCATGCCGCATGGACATGGACGAGGAGTTTGTGGTCAAAGGCGCCTGTAACCGGGATTCGCGGCCGGCGCTCGCGGGCCCGCAGAGAGGCAAGGCGCATGAGCAAAGGTCTGGTGACGGTTTTCGGGGGGGCGGGCTTCATTGGCCGGTATGCCGCCCGCACGCTGGTAGAGCGCGGCTGGCGCGTCCGGGTCGCCTGCCGGCGTGTGCATACCGCCATCGACGTGCGCCTCGCCGGGCCGCCCGGCTGGGTAGACATCGTCCAGGCCAACGTGCGCGACCGCGCCTCGATAGATCGTGCGCTTGAGGGCGCGGACGCCGTAGTGAACCTGGTCGGCATCCTGTTCGAAAGCGGCAAGCAGACCTATTCCGGATCGCAGGGTCAGGGCGCGGCGCTGGTCGCCGAGGCGGCGGCGACAAAGGGTATCACGCGGTTCGTTCAGGTCTCGGCCATCGGAGCGAATGCGGGGTCGAAGTCGCCCTATGGCCGCACCAAGGCGCAGGGCGAAGCGGATGTGCGCAAATTCGTCCCCACCGCGACCATCCTTCGCCCCTCCATCGTGTTCGGGGCCGAGGACCAGTTCTTTAACCGGTTCGCCGCAATGGCGCGCTCGGCGCCGTTCCTGCCGTCGATTGGCGGCGGTAGGACAAAGTTCCAGCCGGTCTATGCCGGCAATGTGGCGAGCGCGATTGCCGCTGCCGTCGATACCGATATGGCCGCAGGCAGGACGTTTGAGCTGGGCGGGCCGGGCGTCTACACGTTCAACGAACTCTACGACATCATTCTCAAGACGATCGACCTGAAGCGGTTCAAACTTCCGCTGCCCTTCTTCGTAGCGCGGCCCATGGGCTATATCATTGGTGCTGTATGGCGTTTCGTGCCGCCCTTTTCCTGGGGCTTTCTGGGCGCACCTCCGCTGACGGGGTCTCAGGTCGAGATGCTGAAGGACGACAATGTGGTGGCGCCCGGCGCCCTCACGCTGGCCGATCTTGGCGTGAAGGACCCGGAATCAGTCGAAGCGATTGTGCCGCGCTATCTCTGGCGCTTCCGCACCTACGGCGAATTCCACAAGCCCAGCGAAGCCTGACCGCTCAGGCGGTCATCTGCAGCAGTATCAACCCTGCCGTGCCAACGAGAATCCGCCAGATGGCGAATATGCCGTAGCCATGCTTGCTGATGAAATCCAGCAGCACGCGAATGACCAGCAACGCCGTCATGAAAGCCGCGATGAAGCCGGTGGCGATCAGGCCCATGTCGTTGAAGTCCATGGCCTGCCAGTTCTGCAGCAGGTCATACCCGAAAGCGGCGGCCATTGTCGGCATGGCCAGGAAGAAGCTGAATTCGGCTGCTGCGCGCTTGTTCACCCTCATCAGCATGGCGCCGATGAGCGTTGAGCCCGAGCGCGACATGCCCGGAATCATGGCGAGGCACTGGAAGAAACCGATCACCAGCGATGTGCGCAGGCTGAGCTTCATCGCATCATCATAGGCGGGAGTGGGGGCAAACCGATCAACGAGCCAGAGCAGGATGCCGCCGATGATCAGCGACCAGCAGATGATGACCGGAGTTTCGAACAGCACCGTCTTGATGAAGTCGTGCGCGAGAAAGCCGATGCCGACGGCCGGCAGGAAGGCCAGCAGGATGCTGAGGGCAAACTGGCGTGATGCAGGATCCGACGGCAGCGTGACCAAGACTTTCCAGAGCCGCTCGAAATACAGGGTCACCATCGCCAGTACGGCCCCGAGCTGGATCAGCACTTCGAAGCTGTGGCCTGTTGTTTCGAAGCCGAGGAAATGGGTCAGCAAAAGCAGGTGTGCCGTGGAGGACACGGGTATATATTCGGTGAGCCCCTCCACGATTCCGAGCAGGAGGGCGATAAGGTAATCCATCAAGGCGTTCCCTCTGTTGCGGCGCCAAACGTCCGTCTGCCTGACGCGTGCAGAACCGGTGCCACATTGGTCCAAGGTACCAAACAAATGCCTAGCTAACCGAGTTTGGGAACAAGATCAGCGCTGAATTATTATATATCAAAATAATCTCTAACTGAGATAGAGGGCTTCGCTGAGCGCGAAAACCTGAGTCGGAAAACCCATATATATATCATAACGATATTTAAGTGGCAGGATTTGCTTGAAATCCTGACCGCAGCGCGCCAGATCGCGCGTTCGACAATCCGGAGCGGGTTTCATGGCCGAGAAGATGCTGCAATTCACGAAAGTCTCCCGGTCCACGCCGGCGAAGCGGCCTGCGGCGGCGCGTGCGGATGACTTCCGGGAAATCTATGCAGACTTCTCCGCCGAAGCCGCCAAGGCCCAGGCAGGGCGCTGCTCCCAATGCGGCGTGCCCTTCTGCCAGCAGGGCTGCCCTCTGCAGAACAATATCCCGGACTGGCTGAAGCTTGCCGCCGAGGACCGGTTGGAAGAAGCCTGGCGCGTCTCCTCCGCCACCAACAATATGCCGGAGATCTGCGGCCGCATCTGCCCGCAGGACCGTCTCTGCGAGGGCATCTGCACGATCGAACAGTCCGGCCATGGCACGGTGACGATCGGTTCGATCGAGAAACACATCACTGATACAGCCTGGGCCGAGGGCTGGATAAGGCCGATAAAGCCGCCGCGCGAACGGGCGCAGTCGGCTGGCATCATCGGTGCAGGGCCGGGCGGCCTTGCCGCTGCCGAGCAGCTGCGCCGCAAGGGCTATCAGGTGACGGTGTACGACGCCTATGACCGGGGCGGCGGATTGCTGGTTTACGGCATTCCTGGTTTCAAGCTGGAGAAGGACGTCGTCGAGCGCCGCATCCGGCACCTCGAGGCGTCCGGCATCCGGTTCAGGTTCAACACGCGCGTCGGCAGGGATGTTTCGCTGAGCGACCTGCGCGCCGAGCATGACACCGTGCTGATCGCGACGGGCGTCTATGCCGCGAAGGATTTGAAATGTCCCGGCAGCGGCGCCGACGGCGTGCTGGCGGCGCTGGATTATCTGACCGCCTCAAACCGCAAGGGCCTTGGCGACACTGTGGACGCCTTCGAATCCGGCGAACTGAATGCGCACGGCAAGCGCGTCGTGGTCATCGGCGGCGGCGACACGGCGATGGACTGTGTGCGGACGGCCGTGCGTCAGGGCGCCAGATCGGTGACATGCCTCTATCGCCGCGACCGCGCCAACATGCCGGGCTCGCAGCGCGAAGTGCAGAACGCCGAGGAAGAAGGTGTCGTTTTCGAATGGCTCAGCGCGCCGGAAGCGATCCTCGATTCCAGGAATGGCAAGTTGAAAGCCGTCCGCGCCAGCAAGATGAAGCTGGGAGAGCCGGATGCATCCGGTCGCCAGACGCCGGTCAAGTCCGGAGAGATGATCGACGTGAAAGCCGACATGGTGATCAAGGCGCTCGGTTTTGACCCGGAAGACCTGCCGCTGCTGTTCAACGAGCCAGCGCTGACCGTGAACCGCTGGGGCGCCGTGCGGGTCGACTACGCGACGATGCAGACCAGCCTGCCGGGCGTCTATGCGGCCGGCGATATCGTACGCGGCGCTTCGCTTGTTGTCTGGGCGATCAAGGACGGCCGCGATGCGGCAGAAGCAATGCACAAGGCGATGAAAGCCATGGCGTCCACCAAAGTGGCGGCGGAGTGAGTCAGATGTCGGACTATGTAAAACAGTACCAGGCCAATCGCCAGAAACTGATCGATGGCCACGCGTACAATCCGGAAGATGAGAAGGACGCCTGCGGCGTTGGCCTCGTTGTCTCGCTCGACGGCAAGCCGAAGCGTGAGATCGTGGCGATGGGCATCGCGGCGCTTAAGAACGTCTGGCACCGCGGCGCAGTGGACGCCGACGGCAAGACCGGCGACGGCGCGGGCATTCGCCTCGACGTCCCGCAGGACTTCTTTCGCGAGCATGTCAGCCGTACGGGCCACACGCCGACTGACGACCGTATCTGCGTGGGCCAGATCTTTCTTCCGCGTACTGATTTTACAGCGCAGGAGGCGGGCCGCACGATCGTCGAGCGGGAAGTGCTGCAGTCCGGATTCTACATCTACGGCTGGCGCCAGCCGCCGGTGGATGTCTCCGTCATCGGACAGAAGGCCAAGGACACACGCCCCGCCATCGAGCAGATTATGTTCCGCGATGCCCGTGGCCGAAGCACGGAAGACATGGAGCGCGAGCTCTACATCTGCCGCCGCCGCATCGAGCGGCGCGCGCGCGAGGCGAGCATCCCGTCCTTCTATGTCTGCTCGCTGAACCACAAGTCGCTGATCTATAAGGGCATGTTCCTTGCCGCCGACATCGACAATTTCTATCTCGACCTGCGTGACGAGCGGTTCGTCTCGGCATTCGCGATCTATCACCAGCGTTATTCGACCAACACCTTCCCGCAATGGGCGCTGGCCCAGCCTTTCCGGATGATCGCGCACAACGGCGAGATCAACACGCTGCGCGGCAACAAGAACTGGATGAAGAGCCACGAGATCCGGATGGTCTCCGAGGCTTACGGCGACAATGTCGACGACATCAAGCCGATCATCCCGGACGGCACGTCGGATTCCGGCGCGCTCGATGCCGTCTGGGAGATGCTCTGCAAGTCAGGCCGCTCTGCGCCGATGGCGAAGGCGATGCTGATCCCGGAAGCCTGGTCGAAACGCGAGTCGGTCATGCCGATGGCGCACCGGGCTCTGTACGATTATTGCAACTCGGTGATGGAGCCATGGGACGGCCCGGCCGGCATCGCCGCCTTCGACGGCCGCTGGGCGGTTGCGGGGCTTGACCGCAACGGCCTGCGCCCGCTGCGCTATGCTCTGACCACGGACGGTATCCTGGCGGTTGGCTCGGAAACTGGCATGTGCCCACTTGGCAATCACGAAATCGCCCGGCGCGGGTCCATTCCTGCGGGCGGCATGATCGCAGCCGACCTCGAGACCGGGAAGTTCTATGACCATCGGGAAATCGTTGATCATCTTGCCGCAAAGGCGCCTTACGAAGAATGGCTGCAGGCTGTGGTCGAGCTGGAGCCCCAGATCGGCCCCGGCCCGGAACCGGTGCTGTTCAGCCGCGAAGAACTTCTGCGCCGCCAGACGGCCGCCGGTTTCACGCTGGAGACCCTGGAACTGATCCTCGCGCCGATGGCCGAGAGCTCGAAGGAGGCGATCGGATCGATGGGCGATGATACGGCGCCTGCCGTGCTATCTTCGGCGTATCGGCCGATGAGCCATTTCTTCCGCCAGAATTTCAGCCAGGTGACGAACCCGCCGATCGATCCCCTGCGCGAGGGCCGGGTGATGAGCCTGCGCACGCGGTTCAAGAACCTCGGAAACGTTCTCGATACGGACAAATCCCAGCAGGAAGTCTTCGTGCTCGAAAGCCCGGTGCTGACCACCGGGATGTATGAGCGCATGCACACCCGCCTCGGTCTCGGCACCGAAGTCATCGATTGCACCTTTGCCGCCGATGCGGTGACGTCGGAAGGCGCCGCCCTGAAAGATGCGCTGGAGCGCATCCGTCGCGAAGCCGAAGAGGCCGTTCGGGCCGGGCGCGAACACATCATCCTTACGGACGAGCATCAATCAGCCACACGCATTGCCGTGCCGATGATCCTCGCGACCGGCGCCGTGCACTCGCACCTCGTGGCGCAGGGGCTTCGCACCTTCTGCTCGATCACTGTGCGTTCGGCAGAGTGTCTGGACACGCACTATTTCGCGGTGCTGATCGGCGTCGGCGCAACCTGCGTGAACGCGTACCTTGCGCAAGATGCCATAGCTGACCGCCACGCCCGCGGCCTGCTGGGCGACCTCTCTCTGGGCCGGGCCGTCAAAAACTTCAAGGATGCGGTCGAGGCAGGGCTCCTGAAGATCATCTCCAAGATGGGCATCTCGGTCATCTCTTCGTATCGCGGCGGATACAACTTCGAAGCGCTCGGCCTCAGCCGTGCCCTCGTCGCTGACTATTTCCCCGGCATGTCGAGCCGCATCTCGGGCCTTGGCCTTGCGGGCCTCGAAGAGAACGCGCTCGTGCGCCATCAGAAGGCGTTTGATGAAGATGTCATCTCGCTGCCGGTCGGCGGCTTCTACCGCCTGCGCGCCTCTGACGAACTGCACGCGCTGGACGGCACGCTGATCCACACGCTGCAGGCGGCCTGCGACCGCGGCGACTATGCGATCTATCGCAAGTATGTAGACGCCGTGCATGCCCGCGACCCGATCCAGTTGCGTGACCTTCTCGACTTCAAGGTCGCCGGAGAGGCGATCCCGCTGAGCCAGGTTCAGTCGATCAACGAAATCCGCAAGCGCTTCGTCACGCCCGGCATGTCGCTCGGCGCGCTGTCGCCGGAAGCGCATGGCACGCTGAACGTTGCGATGAACCGGATTGGCGCAAAGTCCGTGTCCGGAGAAGGCGGCGAGGACCGCGCGCGATACCGGCCCCTGCCAAACGGCGACAACATGAACTCGGCGGTCAAGCAGATCGCCTCCGGCCGCTTCGGCGTGACGGCGGAATACCTCAACGAATGCCGCGAGATCGAGATCAAGGTTGCGCAAGGTGCCAAGCCCGGGGAAGGCGGCCAGCTGCCCGGCTTCAAGGTGACGGAACTGATCGCGAAGCTGCGCCATGCCACCCCCGGCGTGACGCTGATCTCGCCGCCGCCGCACCATGACATCTACTCGATCGAAGACCTCGCCCAGCTGATCTACGACCTGAAGCAGATCAACCCCGATTGCCGCGTGTGCGTGAAGCTTGTCGCCCAGTCGGGCGTCGGCACGGTCGCGGCCGGCGTTGCCAAGGCGAAGGCCGACATCATCCTTATCGCCGGCGGCGTTGGCGGCACAGGCGCGAGCCCGCAGACTTCGATCAAGTATGCAGGCCTGCCCTGGGAAATCGGTCTTGCCGAAACGCACCAGGTGCTGTCGCTCAACAACCTGCGCGACAAGATCACCATCCGCACGGATGGCGGCCTGCGCACCGGACGCGACATTGTGATCGCGGCGATGCTTGGCGCGGAAGAATACGGCATCGGTACGGCTTCGCTGGTGGCGATGGGCTGTATAATGGTGCGTCAGTGTCATTCAAACACCTGCCCGGTGGGTGTCTGCACGCAGGACGAGGCGCTGCGCGCGCACTTCTCGGGATCGCCCGACAAGGTCGTGAACCTGATGAGCTTTATTGCCGAGGATGTGCGCGAAATCCTCGCCTCGCTCGGCCTGAAATCGCTCGACCAGGCTATCGGTCGCACGGACCTGCTCAAACAGGTCAGCCGCGGCGCGTCGCACCTTGATGACCTCGACCTCAATCCGCTCCTCGTGCAGGTCGATACCGACACGCCCATCGTCTACAAGCCGAACCGCCGCGAGCCGGTGCCCGACACGCTCGACGCCCAGATCCTGCGTGACGCCGAGCCCTTTTTCGAGCGCGGCGAGAAGATGCAGCTTGAGTACGGCGTCCAGAACACGATGCGGGCCATCGGCGCACGGTCGAGTTCGAAGATCACGCGTAAGTTCGGTATGCAGTCACTGCCCGAAGGCCGTCTGCACATCCGGCTCGAAGGCTCGGCGGGCCAGTCGCTCGGCGCATTCAGCGTGCAGGGCCTGCTGCTGGAAGTGCTCGGCGACGCGAACGACTATGTCGGCAAGGGACTTTCGGGCGCAACGATCGTCGTCACCCCGCGTCCGCGTGACCGGCGTGCAGCCATCGGCGATGCGATTATCGGCAATACCTGCCTGTATGGCGCCACTGCCGGCAAGCTGTTTGCGGCCGGAACGGCAGGCGTGCGCTTTGCCGTGCGCAATTCCGGAGCAAGGACGGTTGTCGAAGGCTGCGGCGCGAATGGCTGCGAGTACATGACCAATGGCCGCGCGGTAATCCTTGGCCCGGTCGGCGACAATTTCGGCGCCGGCATGACCGGCGGCGCCGCCTTCGTCTGGGATCCTTCGAGCCGTTTCCACCAGGTCGTTAACCCGGACTCGATCGACTGGTATCCGCTCACCGACATGGCGGACGAACACGTCGGCGAGGCCAGGGCTCTGATCGAGGAGCACGCCAAGCGCACGGGCTCACTGCGCGCCAGGGATCTGCTCGACAACTGGGAGACGACCCTCAGCCAGATGCTGATGATCGTGCCGAAGGAAGTCGCCTCGATGCTGCTCGCCCGCAAACCGCCTTCGAAAAAGAAACAGGCCGGGCGCGCCTAGCGCCCGGCCTGACTTTTCGGTCTAGGCCACCGGCGGTTTCTTCCGCCGGATGCGCGGCCAGATGAGGCGAAGCCAGATCCAGAGCAGCGCACCGACCAGAATGAGCCAGGGCAGGCCCACTGCAAACGCAGTGACAACCGCCGCGACGGCGCTGGCAAGATTGTAGAAAAAGCTGCCGAATGCATTTCCAAGCGGCTCAAGCGCTCCTTGCGAAAGCGGGTTGGTCTTCGTCTCGTAGCCGACGGACAGCTGGCTCATGTTGACCCGCTGGCGCAGCGCCGCGAGGCTCGAGGTCAGGGAGTCGATTTCGCCGTTTACCCGGGCAAGCTCACGCTGGGTCTCCAGCAGTTCGCCCAGGTTGCCAGGCCGGTCGGCCAGCAATTCCTCGATGCGTTCCTGCAGCAGGATCTGCGCCTTCAGGCGCGCGTCGGTGTCGATGATCGTGATGGTCAGATCTTCGGCCGTGGTCTGACGGTTTGTCACCTCGCCTTTCACCGCTTCAGCTTCCGCCTCGATGCCACTCAGAAACGTGTCGATCCAGCCAGGCGTCGCCCTGATGTTCAGGGAAGCAGACGCCTGGTCTTCAGAGTAGGCGTTGAGCCAGGAATTGGTGACCACGCAAACCGCCGGCCCGGCCTTGCTACAGGCCTCAATGTGGGCCTGCATCGTGGGCTCGATTGACCCGACGGGAATGCGCAGGCCGATCGAATGGGAGTAGGCGATATACTGCACCGCGCCGGCGGCGTCAGGGGCGGCCTCGCCGCCGTCTCCGGCGACAGCTTCTTCCATCGGCGCGCCGGCCATCTTCATGGCTTCCGGCGCAGGCGGCGCCATGGCCGGGCTCGGCTCGTAGGCGCGGTCTGAGGCGCCGCAGGCGGCCAGCAGGATGGCTGATGCAGCGGCGGCAAGCGAAACTCGGAATTTCATGGACACGGCCCTCCCCGGAATACCCTAGCGGGCACTCACGCACCAACGCCCTGAAAATGGCAATAGGGAGCCGCTTTCAGGCAGAGATAAGGCTTTTCAGGGCCGGAAGGATATCCGGCGCTCGCCCGCTTCGATGGCGCGCTGAGCGTGGTGGGCGAAATCGACCAGCAGGCTGCGTGTTTCGCGCGGGTCGATGATCTCTTCGGCAAGGAAGCTTTCCGCCGTGCGGAAGGGCGAGCGGATCGCCTCGAACTTCTTGTAAAGCGCCGCTTTCAACTCCTCGGGGTTCTCGGCCTCGGACAGTTCCTTTCGGAACGCCGCCTCGATCCCGCCTGCCATTGGCAGCGAGCCCCAGTCACCACTTGGCCAGCAATAGCGCCACTTGGTCTTCGACTGGTTCATCATCGCCGAGCCTGCCAGCCCGTAAGCCTTGCGGATCACCACCGAGCAGACGGGCACGTCAGCCTGGTAGACCGCCGTCATGGCGCGCACGCCGGCACGGGTGACGCCGGCGGTCTCCGCCTTCACGCCGACAGCGAAGCCGGGGCAATCGACGAAGTGAATGACCGGCAGATGGAAAGTCGAGCACAGGTCCATGTGGCGTGTGACCTTGTCGCACACGTCAGCTGTCCAGGCCCCGTCCAGAAAAAACGGATCGCCGGCCATGATGCCGACAGCAAAGCCATCAATGCGCGCAAGACCGGTGACGATGCCGCGCCCCCAGTCATGGCCGATCTCGAAGAAGCTGCCGCGGTCCGTCGCCGCCTCGATGATCTTGCGCGGCTTGTAGGGCGTGCGGCCATCCTTCGGCACGAGAGAGATCAGGCTCTCCTCCTTGCGTTTCGGATCGTCCGTGGGCTGCAGGCGCCCGGGAAGGTGATGCACCGACGGGGGCAGGTAGGAGAGGAAGCGCCGCGCCGCCGCAAATGCATCCGCCTCGCTCTCGACGACGTTGTCCACAGTGCCGTTCTGCCCCTGGATCTTCCAGCCGCCGAGTTCCTCCTTGGTGACATTCTCGCCGAGGGCGATGGCGACCGGCGGGCCGGCCACAAACACCTGGCTGAGCTCCTTGACCATGATCGAGAAATGGCTCGCCGCGACGCGTCCTGCGCCCATCCCGGCGCACGGCCCCAGCGCGAGCGAGACGAATGGCACCTGCGACAGGCCGGTCACGATCTCGTTCCAGCCCGGCGTCTCGGGGATATAGGTCCGCGGGTCTTTCTCCAGCGCCTTGACCGAGCCGCCACCACCCGTGCCGTCGATCATCTGCACCAGCGGCATCCGGTACTCGGTCGCCATCTTGATCATCTGGACCATCTTCTGCCAGATCGAGGCATCGGACGCTCCGCCCCGCACGGTGAAGTCGTCGGCCAGTATCACCACCGGCCGGCCCTCAAGCCGCGCCCGCCCGGTCACCGAGGTGGACGGCGTAAAGCCGGAAAGCTCGTCATCCAGCCCGTAAGTGGCCTTGCCGGCAATCTTGCCGATCTCGTGGAAGCTGCCGGGATCGGCCAGGAACGCCACGCGCTCGCGCACAGTCAGCTTGCCGCGCCCCCGCTGGCGTTCGACGGGCTCTTGCCCCCCCATGTGTTCGGCCAGGCGCTCGCGCCGGCGCAGCTCTTCGATCGATTTTTCCCAACTCATGCGACACAGGTGATCGCCTTGCCGCCGCGCCCGTCAACGGGAATCTTCTTGCTCCGCGCGCGCCGGTTTGCTTTATCCCCCTTCAGACCCAATTCCCAAGGAGGAACCCCGGATGGATCTCGCACAACTGACTGCCCGCGCTTCGGAAGCCCTGTCCGGCGGCAGCGATTTCAAGAAAAAAGTCAAGTTTGATTTCGGCAGCGTCGGCAAGCTGCTGATCGACGGCGCCAATGGCAAGGCCGACAATTCCGACGATGCGGCTGATGCCACCATTTCCGTCGCCTGGGACGACTTCGCCAAGATCTCGTCTGGCGAAATGGACCCGACGATGGCCTTCATGCAGGGCAAGCTGAAAGTCACAGGTGACATGTCGGTCGCCATGCAGCTCCAGAGCCTGATGAAAAAGCTCGCCGGCTGATCCGTCTTGCCGAAAGGCATTGACCTGAAAGGCCGCCCGGAGACACCTTCGGGCGGCTTTTACTGTTCGGGACATGATCCATGGATGACACGGCGGCACGGCGTTCGGAGTTTGTGACCCTGAAAGGCAATCCTGCGCCCGAGGGCGCGGCCGTTGTCTGGTTCAGGGGCGAGGCAGGCCGCGAGCTGCGCGCCTGCGCGGCGCCGGCCCTGTCCGCCGCCAGAGCGCGTGGCACCGTCATTGTCTGCCCGGGCCGCACCGAGTTCATCGAGAAATATTTCGAGGTCGGCCGCGAACTCCAGAAGATGGGCTTTGCGGTTCTGATCCTTGACTGGCCCGGCCAGGGCTTGTCGGAGCGCCTCCTCGACGACAGCAAGAAGGGTCATATCGACCGGTTCGAGACCTTCATGGGCGCGCTGGCCAATGGCCTTGAAGAACTGCAGGAAAGGCTGCCGCGGCCGCACGTCTGCCTCGCGCACTCGATGGGCGGCGCGATCGCGTTGGCCGCCATCGCCCAGGATTTCGTCAGGGTCGAGGCCGCCGCCTTCGTTTCGCCGATGTGGGGTTTGAAGTCCAGGTTCTTCGGGATGAGCTATCTCGTCTGGGCGATGCGCGCCACCGGCCGCTCCGGTGACTACGCGATCCAGCCCGGTCCGCCGGAAAAGTTCGAAGCCAATATCGTCACGCACGACAAGCGGCGCTGGGAATTGCAACGCGACCTGATAGATGCGGCGCCTGATCTCGAGCTTGGCCCGGTCACCTGGGGCTGGCTGGGCGCCTCTCTTGATATCCTGGCGACTTTCACCAAGCCGAAAGCCCTGTCCCGGGTAGGCATTCCTGTCTTCGTGGCCTCCGCCTCGCAGGAGAAGCTGGTCGACAATGCCAGCCATTTGGAAATCTGCCGCCGCCTCAAGGATTGCGACCATATCACTGTCGAGGGCGCCCTGCATGAAATCCTGATGGAGACCGACGACCGGCGGGCGGAATTCTGGGCCGGTTTCCAGCGGCTGCTGAAGCGGGCCGGAATCTGACCGTCAGCCTGCAGATCAAAATCAATGGAGGAATGACATGGCGCTGATTTCACTGTCCCGCATCGTGGCGCACTGGACAGCGGTCCAGCCCGCCCGCACGGCGCTTGTCCACGAAGGGGCGAGCCTCACCTGGGGCGAACTCGAGGCCCGCACCAACCGCCTCGCCCGCGCCTACCAGGCGCTCGGTGTGAAAAAGGACGACTTCGTCACCATAGCCCTGCCCAACGGCATCGAGTTTTTCGAAGCCTGCCTCGCCACCTGGAAAGCCGGCGCGACGCCCCAGCCG
>CALGEF010000350.1 GCA_937881755.1 uncultured Acidobacteriota bacterium | reverse complement strand
CGCGGCCTCGTGGAGCCGCCGATGCTGGTGCAATGCATCTTTGGGATACTTGGCGGTATCGGCGCGGACGGAGACAACCTCGTCTTCATGAAGCAGACAGCCGACAAGCTGTTTGGATCGGATGCCTACCTTCTTTCTGTGCTTGCGGCCGGAAAAATGCAGACGCGTCTATTGACGCACTCGCTTACCATCGGAGGCAACGTCAGGGTGGGACTTGAAGACAATCTCTTTCTCGGCCCGGGCGAACTCGCAAAAAGCAATGCCGATCAAGTTAGAAAAATTCGAGGCATCATGGAAGGGCTCAATCTGGAGGTTGCTACGCCTTCGGACGTACGGCGGCTCCTGCAGCTGAAGGGAAAGGAGAACGTGGGATTCTGACCGAAGGGCTCAGAGCACTCTGTCGGTACTTTCCCGTGGAATAAGCTCATGCAAGACCTGCGTCTTGAAACACTCCACATTCCGTTCTCCGCGGATGCGGGCTGCAAGTCGTTTCACCAGTTCTTCCGCAAGCTCGGCACGATCATGTCCGATCGTGGTCAACGAGATCGGCAGGAAGCGCCCGAGCTCGATATCGTTGAAACCGGCGATGCTGATATCCCCCGGCACCGTCAGACCCGCCTCGGTCACGGCCCGGATGGCGCCGATCGCGAGGTAGTCGGTATGGCAGATAATCGCGCTGGGACGATCCGCGCGTGCGATCAGGTTCGCCGCCGCGTCGCGGGCCTGGGGAAGGCCCGTGGGAATCCGGACAAAATGCTGCGGATCGTGGTCGATGCCATGTGCCTGCAATTCATCGACGGTCCCGAGGATCTTCGCGGACACGTCTTCCTCGCGAACGTTGTCGGGACCGCCGACGCCACGGATTGTACCGATCTTTCGGTGGCCAAGCTCTATCAGGTGGCGCGTCAACGTGCGCGAGGCCGCATACCAGTCGACCTGGACCTGGTCCACGAGATCCGAGGACAGGTTGCCGCGATAGAGTGTCGGCGCGACAGAGCGGTCGAGAAAGGCGATCTGGGCTTCGGTCAGTTGCAGGTCATACCAGCCTTCAAGCAGGATCAGCCCGTCGAGTGGGACATCGGACGCCCTCGCTGCCGACTGTCCACCCGAGGTTTCGAGGGCGGCCTCCACATCCACCAGAACGGGCGTGAACCCCTCCCGCTTGATCGACCTTGAGAGAGCATAGGTCACATCCTGGAAGAACGGATTGGCGAAACTTCCCATGCCGATGCCGAGCAGGCCAGAGCGCCTCGTGGCGAGCGAGCGAGCGGCCCAGTTGACGGCATAGCCGATCTCTTGAGCATGTTCTTGTATATCGAGGCGCATCTTCTGACCGATGTCGGGCATGTCGCGCAGCGCCCGCGACACCGCCTGCTTAGAGATGCCGAACTTCTCGGCAATGTCCGAAAGCGTTGGGCGAGCCTTGTTCATGAGAACTCTCCAGCATCACTGGCCATGCACGACCAGCTTTCTCTGAGCAGGTTCTCCATACAAGATCAACCGGTCAAGTAGACATCGCGCCGGTAAGGTTACCGGTCTGCCTAGGCTCATGCGACTTGCTCGCAGTCGGCATCAGCGGGCTAGAAGCGTAGGTAGGAAGGTGGTGATGGCCGGGACATAAGCTGTCAGAAGCAGCACCGCAACCATCGCCGCCACGAACACCCAGATTATCCTAGTAACCGTCCGCAGCGGCGCCTCCACGACCCCGCAGGTCACATAGAGGAGCAGGCCCATCGGCGGCGTGATGGTTCCAATCACGATGCCGACGACGACGACCGTGGCGAAGTGGATTGGGTCCATCCCCATCGAAAGCGACATCGGAGAGAGCACCGGGATCAGGATGATCATCGCCGCCATCCCCTCAAGGAACATTCCGATCACGAGGATGAAGAGGATAATGACCAG
Organism: uncultured Acidobacteriota bacterium; assembly: GCA_937881755.1. Taxonomy (GTDB): domain Bacteria; phylum Pseudomonadota; class Alphaproteobacteria; order Caulobacterales; family Hyphomonadaceae; genus Hyphomonas. Next base: position 3,469 of record CALGEF010000350.1, on the reverse strand, counting down.
AAGCTGGACGGCGGCATTCGGGCTGATCTCGACGATCGCTGTTCCCAGCAGCCCGGGAAGCTGCGCGCGGGCGACGACCCAGGAGAAGCTCGAGGCCGCCCCGAGGATGATCAGGATTGCCGAAGTCAGAAGCGCGCAGCGGAACGCCGTCTCGTAGAGGTCACGGAGCGAGATGCGGTCGTAGGCAAGGCTAAGTAGCAACGTGTAGGCCACCGCCACAGCGCCGGCCTCAGTGGGCGTGAATACCCCGCCGACGATGCCGCCGAACACGATGGCTACGGCCATGAGCGGGAAGAATGCCTGCCGGAAGGCCTGCCGCAGTTCCCGCCAAGAGGCTGGGGAATGGCTCGGATAGTTTCGGCGGATTGCGTAAAGGTAGGAGAGCAGTAGGAAGCTCGCTCCCATCAGAAAGCCCGGCACGACCCCGGCAAGGAATAGCTGCCCGATCGAGAGGTTCGTCATCGAGCCGTAGACGACCATGATGATGCTCGGCGGGATGATCGGCCCGATCGTGGCGCTCGCCGCGGTGATAGCGATCGCGAAGTCAAGATCGTACTTCTCGCGCTGCATCGCCGGGATCAGCACCTTGCCCAGCGCCGCTGCATCGGCGGTTGCCGACCCGGAGATGCCGGCGAATAGCATGCTCGAGACTACGTTCACGTGCCCAAGCCCGCCCTTGAAGTGTCCCACGAGCGCGATCGCCAGGGCTATCAGGCGCCGGCTCACGCCCGCCTTGTTCATCAGTTCGCCCGCGAACACGAAGAGTGGTACGGCAACCAGCGGAAACGAGTCTAGGCTGTTGAACATCCGCTGCGGAACGATGGAGAGGTCGATCCCGGCGACGTAGAGCGCCAATGCGGCGGAAAGGAGGAGGGCATAGGCGATAGGCAGCCCGAGGAGTAGCAGGGCTGCGAAGGACAAGAAGAGCGAGGCTAGCATCAGCGTGCCTCCCTATCGCGCAGGGCCGCCACCAGTCGGGCGAGACTGACGGCGAGGGCCGCCGCGAACCCCACGGGCACTGCGGCGTAAGCGATGCCATGGGGGATGCCCAGCATCGGAGTACTGGTCATCATCGTTCGCTGCACGAAGCTCGCGCCAAGTACGACCATGCCGAGCGCGATTAGGGCCATAAGCCCTTGAACTACAATGTCAAGCACCCGGCGGAGCCGCGGCGGGAGCATGTCGGAAAGGATACCGATTCTGAAATGGGCCGAGTAGGCGATGCCGAACCCCACCGCGAGCAGCACGCACCAGATGTTCGCAAGCCGCACCAGTTCCTCCGCCCAAGCGAACGGCCAGGCGAAGACGTAGCGCGCCACGACCTGCAGGAACGACGTCACGACCACGAGAGCGAAGGCGCCGACGACGGCGGCCTTCAGGGCTTCGGTCGCCAGGCGGAGGACCCCGGGGAGGCCGTCGCGCTGCGGAAGGGTGCCGCCTGGGGCGGACATGTCAGGCGCGTTCCGCCGCGATCGCGGCGATCAGTTCGGCGCCGGCGGGAACGCGCTGCTCGAAGGCTGTTCTCATCGGCAGGACGGCCTCCCGCAGTTCCTCAACGTCTACTTCCACAAGTTCCACCCCCTCGGCCTCCAAGAGCCTGTAAGCCTGCTCGGGCTCGGCCTCGGCGCGCACCCTATTGGCGGCAGCGGCGGTGACCCATGCGCCGGTGATCGCCTCCCGCACCTCGCCCGGCAGCGCATCGAAGAAGGCGGCGTTCATTACGGGGATCTCGACCGTGTTGATGTGGCGGGTCCGCAGGACGTAGCCGGCCTGCTCGTACATCCGCGTAGAGTGCATGTAGATCGCCGGCGTTTCCATGCCGTCGATGAGGCCGGTCTGGAGGCCGGTATAGACATCGCCCCACGGCAACGGAACGGGAACCGCGCCGATGCTGCGAAACATCTCAATGTAGACCGGGGCCTCGGGCGAGCGGAACCTGACGCCTTGGAAATCGCTCAGTCGCATGAGACGATTCTTGGAGAGCATGTCACGGAAGCCGACATGCATGAAGCCCAGCACCTCAAGGCCCAGCACTTCTCTGGTTAGGCGCGAGATCATTTGGCCGACGTCGCCACGGACCACACGCTCAACATGGTCGAGGTCGTCGAACATGAAAGGCAGGTCCATCACCCCGAGTTCGGGAACGGCATTGGAGAGTGTCGGGCTGTTGGCATAGGCGACCTCGAGCGTTCCCAGCCGAGCCTGCTCCACCAGTTCCCGCTGGTTCCCCATCTGGCCCCCAGGGAAATAGTTGACCCTAACCCGGTCGCCCAGCGAACCCTGCAGCGCCTCGATGAAGGTGAGGGCATCGAGATCGTTGCCGGTGCCCGCTGGGCTGTGATGGGCGAAGTTAATCTCAATGGTATTTGCCTGCGCCCGGGCCGCGCCTGTTATTCCAAGCGCGGTCAGTACGACCCCGAGCGACGTCTCTCGTCTCGTCAGCATGGCGATTCCTCCCTAGCTCAAAACAGATGATAGAGAGAAAAACTTTACCGGTCAAGTAGGTCAACGTTAGCATATAGTCTGGCCATCGGCGGCGAAAATCTGGGCCATTTTTTGGCTTGGGTGTGACGGGTGTGCGCGTCGATACGCGTGATGGCCTCCAGCGCGAGCGAACAGAACTCGTGCGCCGGCCGGCCCCTGCGGACGTCCTTTGGGATGTCGGCCAGTTCGAGGAGATTGCGCCGGGCGGAACTCCAGCACAGGCGCTGGTCACCTGACCCAGTTTGGGGTCGGAATGGTAGATTATCCTGGTCTGGAGGCGGGTTCATAAGCTTCATATCGCGGCTCAAATTGCAGGCTTCCGGCTGCAGTAATCCCGCCTTATTCACCGGAGGGTTCTGCAGGGCCGCTTCAGGCGCCTGAGCTGGGGTGGTCGGGGGGGGCCTGAGCACAGCACCGGGGGCTAAGTTGGGCGGGTCGGCGCATACCTCGGCACAGATCGGTGGCTGATGGCCAGTTTGGCGCGTTTTGGGGTGGCGAGCGCGCAGGCGTTCAGGCCGCCCATAGGCGGGTCAGCAAGCAGCGATGTGTTCAGTGGGGTGCGCGACTACGGATCTGCCGCCATTGCAGCGCCAATGGCCGGGCGAGAAGCCCAAACAGCAGGCATGCCCACATCACCGCAGCCCCCCGGTGCCAGTCGTCTATGCGGGCCCAGATCGCCACGGCAATCCCCGCCAGCGCCAGCGCAATGAACACCCAGCGGACGTTGTCGAGATACGGGACCAAGGGCAGGACGGCTTCCTGCGCCTCGGCCAGGACCTCCTGCGCGACCTCGACGCCCGCTGCACCGACAGTCGCCACGCCCGCCGCCCCGGTGCCGCGCAGGGTCCGGCTGTCGGCCAGTGCCTCGCGCGCGGGCGGTGTCTCGATCGCAAAGGGCACCGCGCGGGCCGCAAACGGCTCGCCCAAGGTGCGTGCGGGGCCGAGATCGACATGGATGAACCCCGAGCGCGGGTAGAAGCCGAAG
>CALGEF010000349.1 GCA_937881755.1 uncultured Acidobacteriota bacterium | reverse complement strand
CCGACATTGCGCAGGGCATCGGTACGACCTTTGCCGCCGCCGAGCGCCTGAAGAGTTTATACGGCACCGCCGACCTTGAAGGCCCGGGCCTGGCCGAACGCATCGAAGCCCCGCGCCTGGGCGATGACGGCCGCCTGCACGCCTCACGGCTGGAACGCGCCGCACTGGCACGCATAATTGCGCCGCGCATTGAAGAGATCTTCGAGATGACGCTGGACCTGCTCGCCCGGAGCGATGTGAAATCCGTCCTGCCACAGCGCGTGGTGCTGACCGGCGGCGCCAGCCAGCTTCCCGGCGTGCGCGAAGTGGCCAGCCGCATCCTCAAGACCCCGATCCGCCTCGGCCGTCCCGTCCTTGCCGAAACTTTAGGCGAGCAACTGGCTACGCCAGCTTTTTCAACGGCTTCCGGCCTGCTACTCTATTCCGATCTGGGGTTTACCGACGCTGCGCGGGCTGGCGTATCGTCATTGGAAACTGAGGCGGAGGGCGGCTCGGGAAAGCTCAAGAGTGTGCTCTACTGGCTGAAAGAAAATTTCTGACCCCAGTCGCCGTCACTTAAGCGTTTTTTAGCGGCAGGCGCGCATTCTGCCCTTTCAAGCCAGCCCCGGCCGATACAGACGCAGATTGAGGCGCAATGACCCAGGAACTTAAGCCGCGGATCCTCATTTTTGGTGTGGGCGGAGCCGGCGGCAACGCGATCAACAACATGATCGAGGCGAACCTGCAGGGCGTCGAGTTCATCGTGGCCAATACCGACGCGCAGGCTCTCTCGCGTTCGCGCGCTGAAAACACGCTGCAGCTTGGCCTCGCCACCACCTCCGGTCTCGGCGCCGGCGCGCGCCCCGAGATTGGTGCGAAAGCGGCTGAAGAATCCCTCGATGATATCCGTGCCCGTCTCGAAGGCGCCCATATGGTATTCATTGCTGCCGGCATGGGCGGCGGCACCGGCACCGGCGCGGCCCCGATCATCGCCCGCGCGGCGCAGGACATGGGTATCCTGACGATTGCCGTCGTCACCAAACCGTTCGGCTTTGAAGGCGCGCACCGCATGCGCCTCGCCGAAGATGGCCTCGCGAAGATCCGCGGCCATGTAGACACGATGATCGTCGTGCCGAACCAGAACCTGTTCCGCATCGCAAATGACAAGACGACCTTCGCCGACGCCTTCCGTATGGCGGATGACGTGCTCTATTCCGGCGTGCGCGGTATCACCGACCTGATCGTCATGCCGGGCCTGATCAACCTCGACTTCGCCGATGTCAGCGCGATCATGCGCGGCATGGGCACGGCCCTCATGGGCATGGGCGAGGCGACCGGCGAAGCTCGCGCCCTCGAGGCCGCCAAGCGCGCCATCGACAATCCGCTGCTCGACGACGTCACCATCAAGGGCGCCAAGGGCGTGCTGGTGAACATCACCGGCGGTTATGACATGACCCTGTTCGAACTCGACGAGGCGGCCAACGAAATACGCCGCGAAGTCGACCCAAACGCGAACATCATCCTCGGCTCGGCGTTCGATGCGGGCCTCGAAGGCCGCATTCGCGTTTCGGTCGTCGCCGCCGGCCTCGACGCCGCGACCCGCCGCTTGCCCGCCGCCCAACCTATCGCCCCGCGCGCACCAGGTGCGACCCAGGCTGCCCCGGCCGCAATCGTCGACGAAGAAGCGCTCGCCCTGGAAGACGAAGCCATGGCCGCTGAGGACGCCGCGATGCTGTCCGCTGCCCCGGTATACGACCCAGACGCCGACGACCGGCCGAAGATCGTGCCGCCGCCCCGCGTAACTGCCACGCCGGTTGCTCCGGCGGGTGTTTTCTCTGAGCGCACCGACGCACCTGCCCCCGAACGGCCGGTTCGCGACGGCGCGGCACCTTCCTCTGGCTTCGCAAACCTCTTCGGCTGGCGCCGCCCCGCCCCCCAAGGTCAGAACGATTCCGCCCCTGAGCTGCGCGGCGCTGCCACCAGCTCGCAGATCATCTCCTCGCCGGATGACTATCCGGAACCGGCTGCCTTCGATGACGCCGATCTGGAGATTCCTGCCTTCCTGCGCCGCTCTGCCAATCATTGAGCCTTTGTGTGGCCTTCGGGCGACACATGTCCTGCAGATTAAAGTCTCTGTATTTCAGAGCTTTAGCCTGCGCTTGCCCGCCAAACTGTAACAAGCCGAAACATCGCGTGTTTTGAGTGCGGCGGACCAGCAGGCCATCTAGTCGATCCTGGTTATGCGTTCCGGGATGAAGGCTGAAACACACATGGCGCACGCGCGGCAGACAACCATTTCCCTGAAGGTGAGCTGCGCCGGTATCGGCGTGCACTCCGGCGCGCGCGCACGCCTAACGCTGCTTCCCGCTGCAATAAATACCGGCATCCGCTTCGTCCGCATCGACGTCCCGGCCGGCACCGGCGAAATCCAGGCCCATGCCGACGCGGTATCCGACACGCAGCTCGGCACCACGCTGTCGAACGAGCATGGCGTCTCGGTTGCTGTGGTCGAGCACCTTCTTGCGGCCATCGCCGGGGTCGGCATCGACAACCTGCTCATCGAAATCGACGGGCCTGAAGTGCCGATCATGGATGGCTCATCCTCTGTATTCTACGAACTCCTGCTGCTGGCCGGCCAGAAAGCGCAAGGTGCCGCCCGCAAGCGCATCCGCATTCTCGAAACAATCGAAGTGCGCGAAGGCCCTAAGCGCGCCACCCTGTCGCCCTCGAACGGCGATGTGCTAACCCTGCGCGCCCGTATAGAGTATGATGACCAGCATATCGGCGTTCAGCAGATGGCGATGAAGCTCGCGCCCGGCATGTTCGCCCGCGACCTCGCCTTTGCCCGCACCTACGGCTTTGCCCGCGATGTCGAAATGCTGCGCTCGATGGGCCTTGCCCAAGGTGGCTCGCTCGAGAACGCCGTGGTGATCGGCGAAGACGGCGTGATGAACCCTGAAGGCCTGCGCATCGAGGACGAGTTCGTGCGCCACAAGATGCTGGATGCGGTTGGCGACCTGATGCTTGCCGGCGCCCCTATTGCCGGAGACTATAATGCCGTGCAGCCCGGCCACGGCCTCAACAACAAGCTCGTCCGCAAGCTGCTCGCTACGCCGTCAGCCTGGTGCTGGGAAGACGCTGGCACGCAGGCAGTCCGTGAAGAGGTCCGTGCGGCTGTCTGAATGTTGTGACTGCTTGGCGCAACCTCAGCCCATCAGGCCTTGGCTGTCGCCGGCCAGATCATCGGGTACCCCATCCTCATCACCCCGCCCGGCCAGTGACCGGACGAGCGCCATCAGGTGGGTACGCACACGCTCATCCTCGATGCGGGAAAAGTTGCGTACAAGGTCAATCACTGCCCGCGAGGAGCCGCTCGCCGACTCACTCTTTTCGGCCGCGCCGAAGAACCAGCCCGGCTGAACCTCCAGCACTTCCGCGATCTGAGCCAGGCGCCCGGCGCTGACACGGTTTGCACCGGTCTCGTATTTCTGAATCTGCTGGTAGGAGATACCGAGCGCGTCTGCCAGCTGGTCCTGGGTCAGGCCAAGCAGTATCCGGCGGCGGCGCATGCGCTCGCCCACCTGACGGTCGACTGTGTTGGCGTCGCTCAGTTTTCGGATGGTCATGGCTTCAGCTCTTCTCGTCCACTTGCCCGGATCGCGGGTTGCCTGTCAAAGCGTCCGGTGATATGGACCGGCTACCTCCTTAGCACACGTAGGGCGAATGTGGCGGGCAGCAAGCACAATCTTCGTTTCTGGGTAAATTGGCCGCAACCTGCGTCGCGAACCCTGCCTTTCAGGCCTTGGAAAAGCAGGCGTATTCGCGCTAAGCAGACAGGGTAAACGGCATAACGCCGCTGATACAGGCCGCCCACCATGTCCAGACTGACACCCCTCCCCCTGGCGATTGCCGCCTGCGCGCTGGTGCTTGGCGCCTGCCAGTCTACACGGCGCAACACGCAGCTCGCCTATGTCGAACGCCCCGTGGAACAACTCTACAATCAGGCCGCCGCAGAGCTCGATTCCCGCGACTATCAGAATGCCATCCTGCTGTTCGAGGAAGTCGAGCGCCAGCATCCCTATTCTGAATGGGCGCGCAAATCGATGGTGATGTCAGCCTATGCGTCCTACAAGACGCGTGACTACACGACGTCCCTGGCCGCCGCCGAGCGCTACCTTGCGCTGCACCCGGGCGGCTCGGAAGCCGAATACGCTTATTACCTGACAGCCCTTTGCCACTTCGACCAGATCGTCGATGTCGGCCGCGACCAGGCGATAACCGAACGCGCCCGCACGGCCCTGAACGACATCATCCGCCGCTTCCCGGAAAGCGAGTATGCCAAGGATGCCCGCATCAAGCGCGACATGGTCAACGACCAGCTGGCGGGCAAGGAAATGACGGTCGGGCGCTGGTACCTGCGTTCGAACCAGACGCTGTCAGCTGTCAACCGCTTCCGCAACGTGGTCGAAAACTTCCAGACGACCAACCACGCGCCGGAGGCACTGCACCGCCTTGTCGAAGCCTACCTGACGCTCGGCCTGAAGGATCAGGCTCTCGCCGCTGGCGCGACCCTCGGCTACAACTATCCGGACAGCGACTGGTACAAGATGAGCTACCGTCTGCTGACCAACGAAGGCGTCGACCTCGAAGCGATCAGCGCCTCAGAGCGCCGCACGCTTCTGCAGCGCCTCATTCCCGGTGGAAAGTAGTCCGTATGCGGATCGCCTGGGCGTCAGGCATCCCCGATCAAAGTGAGCCATTCGGCTTCCGTCATCGTGCGTACGCCGAGACTATCGGCCTTGGCGAGTTTCGAGCCTGCGCCCGGCCCGGCGACCAGGATATCCGTCTTCGTCGACACTGAACCCGCAACCTTCGCGCCCAGCGCACCGGCGCGCGCCTTCGCTTCGTCGCGCGTCATCCGCTCAAGCGTGCCCGTAAAGACGACCGTCTTGCCGGCGACCGGACTGTCGGCTGCGGCGGGCGTTTCATCCTCGATTTCGATTTCGGCGAGCAGCGCCTCCAGCATCTCGCGGTTATGCGGCTCTGCCTGGAACTGGATCAGGGCCTTGGCCGCCGCATCGCCGATGCCGTCTATCCCGGTCAGGTCAAGATAGCCTTCGCTGCCAGGTCCGCCCTCAGCCGCCCGCTCAACAGCGTCCCAGAAGGCCTGCCAACTGAGAAAGCCGCGGGCGAACTGACTGGACGTCGTCTGTCCGACATGCCGGATACCAAGTCCGTTGAGGAAGCGGGCAAATTCCGGCTTCCGGCGCGCATCAATGGCCGCGTAAAGCTTCTTCGCCGACGCCGCGCCGAACCCGTCCCACGCCTCCAGTGGCGGCAGGCCTGCGGCTTCAACATTCGTCCGCAGACGGAAGATATCCTGAGGCGCA
>CALGEF010000348.1 GCA_937881755.1 uncultured Acidobacteriota bacterium | reverse complement strand
CGTGAAGAAACACCTGCGCGCGCAGGAAGTGGCGATGGAAAACCATCTGCCTTGTATCTACCTCGTCGATAGCGGCGGCGCGAACCTGCCGCACCAGTCCGAAGTCTTTCCGGACCGTGAGCATTTCGGCCGGATTTTCTACAATCAGGCCCGGATGAGCGCGAAGGGCATTGCCCAGATCGCCGCAGTGATGGGCAGCTGCACCGCCGGCGGCGCCTATGTGCCCGCGATGAGCGATGAAACAGTGATCGTGCGCAAGCAGGGCACCATCTTCCTTGGCGGCCCACCGCTGGTGAAGGCCGCCACCGGTGAGGAGATCTCAGCCGAAGACCTTGGCGGCGCCGATGTCCACGCCCGCCGTTCCGGCGTCGCCGACCACTACGCTGCCCACGACTCGCACGCGCTCGCCATCGTCCGCTCTATCATCCGTACACTGAGCAAACCGAAGCCCCAGCCGTTCGAGCTGGCCGAGCCGCAAGCCCCCCTCTACGATCCGGCCGAACTGCACGGCCTGGTGCCGCGGGACGTGCGCGAGCCCTATGATGCCCGCGAAGTCATCGCCCGCCTCGTCGACGGCTCGGAGTTCCACGAGTTCAAGCAGCTCTACGGCGAGACCCTCGTCTGCGGCTTTGCGCGCCTTTACGGCATGCCGGTCGCCATCCTTGCGAATAACGGTATCCTGTTCTCCGAAAGCGCCCAGAAAGCCGCCCACTTCATCGAGCTGGCCGACCAGCGCCGCATCCCTCTGGTCTTCCTGCAGAACATCACCGGCTTCATGGTCGGCTCTAAATACGAAGCTGGCGGGATCGCCAAGGATGGCGCCAAGATGGTCACCGCCGTGGCCACCGCTTCCGTGCCTAAATTTACCATCGTCACCGGCGGCAGTTACGGAGCCGGCAATTACGGTATGTGCGGGCGCGCCTATTCGCCTCGCTTTCTCTTCATGTGGCCGAACGCGCGCATCTCCGTAATGGGGGGCGAGCAGGCCGCCAGCGTCCTTGCGACTGTCAGGCGCGACGGCATCGAGCGCAAGGGCGGCGAGTGGAGCGCTGCCGAGGAGCAGAGCTTCAAGCAGCCGATCCGTGATCTCTACGAAGCCGAAGGCAATCCTTACTTCTCGACTGCCCGTCTCTGGGACGACGGCATCATCGATCCTGCCGACACACGCCGCGTCCTCGGTCTCGCGATGTCGGCCGCCCTCAACGCCCCCTTCGGCGAGCGCGGGTTCGGGCTTTTCCGTATGTGATTGAGTTTTGTGACAGGCTAAGCTAGGGGTGCAGTACTTTAATTATCCAGGCTCATTCATGGCGATTAAATTAACGGTTCTGCTCAGTGATCAGACTTATGAGAGGGCGATGGAGCTGGTCCAGTCCGGCACGTTTCCCCATGTGAGCGCTCTGGTTGAGCGCGCGCTCCACGTCCTGCTCGAAGCACAGGACGTCCATAAGGCAAGGTCGCTGCTCCTGCGGGGGGAGCTTATTGCTCGGGCCGAAGCCGAGTTTCTGGATGCGGACCAGTTTCAGATTGAAGCGGGCCGGATGTTCTCTCAACTTCTTGTTAATCCGTGGACGGTATGAATCTTCAGCATTTCAGGGTCCGGTTTTCTCCCGCTGCCATCGAAGACCTGCGGGCGATCGCGCGGCAACTGGAAGGCGCGACGGGCGATATCTCGGGCGCGGTGCGGCGCGCCGAGGAGATGCTTACCTTCGCGTGTTCGGCAAGTTCGCTGTCCCAGCATAGCTTGCAGAGAGACGATATCCGCAAAGGGCTGCGAACTGCGCCCGTCGGGCGCAGCGTTGTAGCCTTCGAAATGATCAGGGATCTGCAGACAGTGCGTGTTTTTGGTTTCTTTCACGCTGGCCAGGACTTTGCCAGCATCCTGCTGGACAGCGTAGGTCCCGGTCAGGGCTGAACGTCCATGGCCCGCCGACCGGGCCGGCTGTTCAGGGCCCTTCGTGCTTGCTTTCTGGCGCTTTTCTGGCGCTGTCATGACCCTGGTCCGGCAAAGACGCCTTGCGCAGGCTGGCGGCGTCCCTCAGGATGGGGTCAGAAAAAACCTTTTCCGGGGAGGCACCGCGATGCGCGACTGCGAATACGACCTCATCAAGTTCGATGCGACCCGCGCCGGCGTCGCCATCGTTACCCTCAACCGGCCGGATGTTCACAACGCCTTCAACGCGGAACTCATCGCCGAGCTCACGGACGTGTTCACGATGATCGCCGACCAGTCGTCCATCCGGATGATGATCCTGCGCGGCGAAGGTCCATCCTTTTCGGCTGGCGCCGACCTCGCCTGGATGAAGCGGGCCGCCACTCACACGCGTGAGGAGAACGAAGCGGACGCGGAGCGCCTCGCCGAGATGCTGCAGCGCCTCTACGAGATGCCTCAGATGACGCTCGCGCTCGTTCATGGCATTGCTATGGGCGGCGGGGCAGGGCTCGTGGCGGCCTGCGATGTTGCCATCGCGATGGCAGGCGCGTCCTTCCGCTTCTCCGAAGTCCGCCTCGGCCTGACGCCTGCCACCATCAGCCCCTTCGTGATCGACGCCATCGGCGCGCGCCGGGCCCGCGCGCTTTTCGTCACGGCGGAGTCCTTTGACGCCGCCTACGCCGAGCGCATCGGTCTTGTGCAGTACGTTGCTCAGACAGCGGATGAAATGGCTGAGCTCGAGGAGAACATCGCCAGGCTTGTCTTCGCGGCCGCCCCCGGCGCCATCGCGGATTCCAAGAAACTCGTGCGGGATGTTGCCGGACGCCCCATCGACCGTGAGCTCGCGCACAAGACCGCGAAGCGCATCGCGGCACGCCGGGCCTCTGCGGAGGGAAAAGAAGGCATTGCCGCCTTCCTCGAAAAACGCCCGCCCAGCTGGAAGGCGTAAGCTATTCCAGTGGCGGCAGGGGCATGCCCCAGCCTGTCAGCGCCGTGTGAACGGCCTCGACCGGATTGATCCCGGTCAGCCCCTCGATGGGCTCCCGGAATATGTAAATGACCAGTCCCAGCATGATCATATAGACGATAAACTGCAGCACCGATTTCAGCACGAAGGCGCCGGCGCTGAAGGCGATCATGCCGATCGCGCCGAGGATCAGCGCGCCCTGGAGCGGCGGCATGCCTTCCGTGATGGCGTAGTTATAGCCGAAATAGGCGCCAAGTCCGCCGCCGACGATACCGGCAATGCCGGCCAGCTGGACGCCTGAATTGTAAGCCATTGGACTCCCCCGTAGCATGGTCGCCCCCCATGCTTACGCCATCCGGCGGGCCTGACAAAGCCTCAAAGTCACCCCCGGGCAGAGCCGGCTCCGGCCTTGTTTCAGCCCGGAAACCCGGCCATTGCGTTCGGCAATGACAAATCCGGTGCCTGCCTCCACGCGCCTTCGCGCCCGTCTTCACGCCGGGCGCGAAGCGCTCCGCGCCCGCTGGGTGAAGGGGGCGTGGAGCCTCGGCCTGTTCGAATTCATCAGTTTCGGCATCAAGCAGGCCTGGGCCTGCCTCTTCGGGGGCGTCATGCTCTCGCTCCTGCTGGTAACCCACTTCTTCTATCCGGACGCAGCCGCCCTCTCGCGCTACGACTTCCTTGTCCTCGCCGCGCTCGCGCTCCAGGTGCTGCTCATCCTGGACCTGTCCCGGTTTGATTCCGGCCTTGATAGACGATTATCTACATTCAAGGAGACAGGACTATGGGACAGTTACACACAGAAGAGTTTAAGCGTGAGGCGGTTCGGCTGGCGAAGACCAGCGGCCTGACGCGCAAGCAGGTTGCCGCCGATTTGGGGATTGGGCTTTCGACACTGGGCAAGTGGATTTCAGCAGATCGGCCGGAGGCACCAGCTGACCTGCCGCCGGTCGATCTGCTGAAGGAAGTTGAACAGCTTCGCCGCGAGAACCGCATTCTCAAGGAGGAGCGGGACATCTTAAAAAAAGCGACGGCGTTCTTCGCAAGCCAGAAGTGAAGCGTTTCGCTTTCATTGAGACTTGGAGGAACGTCTGGCCGATTGAACGACTGTGCTGCGTGCTGGGGGTGACCTCGCGGGGATACCGTGCCTGGCGGTCCCGGCGGATGAGCAAACGCCAGCGCCGGGACCTTGTGATCCTGGCGCATATCCGTGAGCAGCACGGTCTTGCACTGGGCAGCTATGGCCGTCCACGGATGACGGAAGAGTTGAAGGAGCTTGGTCTTGCCGTCGGTCATCGCAGGGTTGGCCGGCTGATGAAGCAAAATGACATTTCTGTTGTCCGCACGCGCAAATACAAAGCAACCACGGACAGCAACCATCGGTTCAATATCTCGCCGAACCTGTTGGATCGTGACTTCTCGGCAAGCGCGCCGAACCAGAAATGGGCCGGTGACATCTCCTATATCTGGACCCGCGAGGGGTGGCTGTATCTGGCTGTGATCATTGATCTCTATTCCAGGCGCGTC
>CALGEF010000347.1 GCA_937881755.1 uncultured Acidobacteriota bacterium | reverse complement strand
TGGCAGATGGCGTCGAGCGATAACAGACCCGGTTTCCTCGCCCCAGCCATCATCGCCACCATACTCGTAGATGTAATCACCTGTATGCAGGACAAAATCGATATCTTCATCCATCGCGATCGCGCCATACGCATTGAAATGGCCGAACGCGTAGTTCGAACACGAAACGAGCGCGATCCCCAGCCTGTCCGGGCCGACTGATGGCAAGGTGCGGGTTCGCCCTATGGGTGAAGGCTCGCCCTCAGCTGTGAACTGAAAGTAATAGACACGGCCCGCCTGCAGACCCGTGACCAAAGGTTTCACGGTCCAGTCAGTGGCAGAGCCTGTCCTGAACGTGCCGGACGCGGCCAGTTGTGTGAAGTCAGGGTCTTCTGCGACGCGCCAGGTGACATCAAGTTCCTGCAAGTCCGTCGAAATCCGCGTCCAGATAATCAGGCTGGTCGTATCAGGATCGCCGCTTGCGACACCATGGCGGAAGCGCTCGCTGATCGCAGCGGCTTGAAAGGAGGCGGCCTCCTCGCCGGCTTTGCCGGTCGCGCAGGCTGCGGCCAGGCTGCCGGCTCCAACCAGAGCAAGGGCATCTCTTCTGCTGATAACGGTCATAGCCGGGTTTTCTCCGAACTGTTCCACGTATTCTGGAAAGGGATCCCGGGCCGGATAAATCCGGCCCGGGACAGTTTCATCAAGTCAGAAATCGGCCGTCAGGGTCAGCGCAACGGTGCGCGGCGCGGAGATCCAGACTGCATCGCCGGAGATTCCCGAGATCCAGTTCTCGTCAAACAGGTTGTTCACGGTCAGGCGCAGATCGATGGCCGACAGGTCTTTCGAGATCGCCTCACCCGACACACCCAGATAGAGGTCGGTGTCGTAATAGGCCTCTGCCGTCCAGGTGTTCGACAGGTTAACGAAGCGATCGCCAACCCACTTTACCGAGCCACCACCATAGAAGTTTCCATCGGTAAAGTCAGCGCTGAGCACGAACATGTTGTCCGGTATACCGGGGACGCGATTGCCGACAGCAATACCGGCAAGGCCGTCCAGTGTGGCATCACCCGTTCCAAGGATCCTTGCATCATTGCTGGTGTAGGAGCCGTAGAGGCTCCAGACATCGTTCAGTTCGAATTCTGCCGCGGCCTCAAAGCCCGACGCTTCGATACCACCGCCGTTGATATAGCCACCATTCGACGCTTCCAGGTAATCGATACCGCCCTCGGAGAAGGACGTCGGCGCCGGGAAGAGACGGTTTTCGAAGGTCGTGTCGAAATAAACGACTGAGCCCCGCAAACGATCATTCGCGAAGCGCACGCCAATTTCCATGTTTTCGGACGTCTCCGGGTCAGGGATACCGTCACCGGAAATAACTTCAAGCACGCCGTCCGGGATGGCTTTGTAGTTTTCGGCAAAGCCTGCAAACACTTCAACGCCTGGGATCGCCGACGGGGTCCACGATGCACCGCCTGAGAACAGGATGTCCGATTCTGATTCCAGAGTGAAGTTTTCATCCGGGTTCGACGGGTCGAAGGCGTTGACCCGTTCGATTTCATTATTGAACTGCTTCACGCCGGCACGGACCGTGAAGTCGCCGAAGGAGAGTGCGTCCTCAGCATACCACTTGAAAGTGCTCTGCGGAAATTCGCGGTTGAACTGGACCCAGTAAGCGAGGGCATCAAAGTCGGCGCCGACACGGGCATCCGTCAGGCGGTGCCAGTCACGGTACTCATAACGGGTGCCGTTCTCGTACCAGATACCGCCCCGCAGGGTGTTCTCGAGCGCGCCGAAGGAAGTGTCCCACGTAAAGTCGGCGGCCAGTCCGCTCCGCTCGCGCTGGTAGTGCGTGTGGCGGTATGACTGGACAGGAATCGCATTGCGGGGGTAGCAGGCCGGGTCGAAGGCAGCGTTTGACGTTCCGCCATAGGGGAATGTGAGAGAAGATGCGCAGCCCGGCTCCGGGGAAAGCGCAACGCCGGCCGGATCAACGAAGTAGGTCCGGCCAAGGAAAGCGCCGCCGAGCACCCGGTTGCCAGGAATGTATTCACTTTCCGGGTTTCCGGCCCCGTCGGCAGTGACGTTAACCAGGTAGGGCGGCACCCAGTCGCCGCGTCCATCCATGTCATGGCGGTAGACAACGGCTTCCACGTCAAGCCCGTTGAACAGCTCCTTTTCGCCCTTCAGCCAGATCAGCGAGTTCTCGCGAAGCGTCGACCAGGCGCGGCGGTAGGACTGATTAACATAGGGTGTGTTGGTCCAGTTTCCGATCAGGCGATCGGTCTCAGTATCGGCATTCCAGTCCGCTTCGGAATAGAGCTGGTCGTAGTTGTCTTCATGGGCATCGTCATAGGAGGCGTAGGCAGACCAGTTGACGCCGAACAGTTCACTCGTCAGCTTGGCGGCGATATGGTCGCGGCGGTTTTCAGCGGAGCCCTCGACATGGTCCGTGGCCGACTGGGTCGAGACCGAGATCCAGGCCTTTGTCGTTCCATCAAAGAAGGTACCGGTATCGTAGGCAACATAGAAGCGTTGCGCATCAAAGTCGCCGGTTGTTGCCGAAAAGCGCACGCGGCGCTCATCTTCCGGGTTCCGGGTCGTAAAATTGATGGTGCCGCCCAGGGCATCATTTGAACGCGAAGCGATGTCTGCAGTGCCCTGGGAGACTTCAACAGCGCCGGCGTTCTGCGTATCGATATAGCGGTTGGCTTTTGAGCCGCCGCCGTAGTTGGAGCCACCGTTCGGCAGTCCGTCCACCGTAATGCCGATCTGCTGCTCACCCAGATTGTTCTGGAAGCCGCGAACGGACACACCTGTCGACCAGTCGTCGAAGCCAAAAGTGTCGCCCTCCTGCACGAGCACGCCGGGGAGATTATCGATCTGTGCAAGGATCGAAGTTACCGGCGCCTGCTGCAGGGCCATGCTTTCGGTTGATTCGGCCGAGGAATAGGTCTGGGCTTGCCCGACGACCACAATCGTGTCGAGTTCGCGGAGGGTCTCGCCATCAGCTTTGTCTGCGGCCGCGGCCGTAACTGGCGCGGCATCCTGGGCCAGCGCAGCCGAAGCGCTGAACAAGACGCCTGCAGAGGCCAGGAGTGTGCTTTTCCAAAATGTCATCACTGTCATCCAAATGTTGGGCTGGGCGAGACCCCTGTTCGCCCAATTCATGTTTTTCGACGACTGCGCACTTCATGCGGCGCGCAGCTGAGGTCAGCGACGGGCTAAGGAAATGACGTGACAGGCGTGTGAAGCATTAGGCTCGGTTTTGTTACGCGCAGGCAGCGCCAGTCGCTTGCGTCATCAAAGATATACGCTTCGACCGGAATAAATCCGACTTCCATTCAGTGTTGCGAAGATGAGATCATGTTTACGGGCAATAAGTGCCAGCGCCATACCAAGATCATGGATCCGTCGCCCTGACTTAATGTCGCCAGTGTGCCCCTTATGCCGCAGTCGAGGGTAGCGTCCCCGGGACAGGGCGTAAATTCGACCTGAGGGAAGGGCATCTTGCGCTAATCCATCGAGGTTTTGGTTGCGAAACTCAACCTGAAGGACCTCACACGATGACCAAAGACAGATTGACCTGGTGGGCGACATGCAGGCTTTTGCGCCCGGACGCAGGATGGAGATGGAAGTGGAGGCGCGCACCGGCGCAGCTCCCGGTGCCCGCTCTGCGGATCGCAAGACTTACAGGAATGGCTACCGCGAACGGGCCTGGGGTGAGGCGCGTCAGAAATCGCGTGCCGATTTGCCGCCGAACCGTGCCGGGCGTGTTGATCTCGACATCCCGAAGCTGCGCAAGGGAGCGTACTTTCCGTTCGGCCCTTTGATCGATCCCCCGGATCGATCACTGCCTTCGGCACCGGGCGCTCACTCCTCGAGCCCCGCCAGACGGCCGGGAAAGCGCTGGCAGCGTTCGCCATTGTCTCTCGGACCACAGCGTTTCAATGGCTCACTCCTCCTAAGGTTCGGCGACCGGCAAGGTCACCTCAGTCCTGTCAGTCGGTCACATCAACCAGCACGAGGCCGGACTTAACCGATTATGTTGATAAGCCCCCCCAAACCGGGAAGAGCCAATTCGATTTGATATCAAGGAAAAAACCAGACAGAAACAACACGAAATAAAATCTGCCTACGGAAGAATTGACGATTCAGGATTATTCAACACAATCCGCCGGTAGCAGTCATTGGTCCAGCATCGCTGGACGCGTTCCGCCGGAGGCAAAAGTTCACTTTTTAAGTTTTCGCCAATACACCGCTGCTGCATTTTTGAGCTTGATCCAAGATGGCACGGGTAGCGCATCTCAGCAGCAGCCCTAAAAGCAACTTCTGAGAGGCGGTTCGCCACGCTCGGTGCGTATTTCAGAAATCCAATCGCGGGTCGCCTCGGTCTGCTGGATCGCCAGACCGAGATCCGCCAGTGGATCAAGAAGTGCATCAAGCGTTCCACCGAGCTCTTGGCTCAAGACTGGATCAGCCAGGAGCTCGGCACGAAAGCCTTTGCCGGACGTCAGGCTTCGTTCGGCTGCAAGCCTCACGCGAGTTTCCGCTTCCTCACGGCCCATAGTTTCAGCTAGATGTAGCATCACACGCTGAGACATGATCATGCCGTCAGTCAGGTTCATATTTGCACGCATACGGACCGGGTCTACTTCAAGGCGCGCAATCAGCCGGTTCGCATCAATGAGCATCTTGGCTGCTTCGATACTAATATCGCCTAAGGTATCATTGGGGCGAGAGGTATTATCTCGCTCGAACATGTTCTCGACATCTGCCAACACAATTTCAGACAACGCCGCGATAGTCCGGCCATGATGAATGAGCGCTTCTGACAGATTCGGATTGCGCTTGTGTGGCATAGTGCTGGAACCAACTGCCGTTGCCGCGAGCCGCTCCCTGACTTCACCGATATCGGTACTCTGTAAACGGAATACTTCACCGCCGATATTTGCGTTCGAGCGGGCTGTAAGGGCAAGAACCTGTGCATACTCGGCAAATACATCCCGCGCGGCGCGCCAGTCGGCAGGCTCCGGCGGAGCAAGACCCAACCGCGACGAGACGCCGCGCTCAATATCCATCCCCCGGTCACCGAGCCCGAGATAGGTGCCAACAGCTCCTTTCAGCACGCCGGAGCTCAAAAGTCTTTCGCGCGTCTCATGGAGGCGGTTGATGTTGCGCCGGTTCTGGGCCGCCCACACCGAAGCCTTGGCCCCGAAGGTGATTGGCAGGGCATGTTGACCAAGCGTGCGTCCGATCATCATTGTGTCACGATGTTCATACGCGAGGCAGACTAGCCCCTGTTCAAGTGCCTGCATCTGTTCGATCATAAGCGCGCTGGCAGCGAGCAATTGCAACACCATCACCGTATCATAGACATCAACGGTCGTTACACCGAGGTGCAATGCGTCGCCGGCTGACGGGCTCAGCGAGCGTCGCCAGACGTTCAAAAGGGCTACCATACGGTGGCGCACGATCCCGTACTCCGCCTCGACAACCTCTAAAGGTGCATAGGCCGTGGAGGCTGTCCGGAAAATTTCTTCTGCGGCCGACTTGGAAATGACGCCGTATTCTGCTTGCGCGCCCGCGATCGCGGCTTCCACTGCCATAACGCGTCCATTGCGGTAGTCCGGTTCGAATATCGCCTCCACACTTTCAACGGGCGGTGCAGAAAGGAATGAAGGTTGTGCGCTGGCGCAGCCGGAGATCATTACAAAAAGGACAATGAGCAAGTTAGCTTTACGTCTCATGGCCCGTTTCTCCGTTTACTCGCGATCTGTGAGGACGGCGACAAGCGCCTGTGCAAAGGCAACTGACAAGGCATCGATTTCCTGCCTTGCGGTCTCATCGCCGTATTCCACAGTAATACCGGGCGCGCCATACTGTTCCGCGAACCAGACTTTCGCGGTCGGCCTTTCATCATTATGTCCTGCAGAAACATGAGGCAACACGCCCTCATAGATTGCATCAATTCGCGCGACCCACAGACTGGCAAACTCCGGCGGATCAAGGCTTGCCTCATGGCGCGGAGTGTAGAGGGTGTTCTGGCGCGTGGCATGAAAGTCGAGCATGAGAACGGGACGTGCCCCGGCTTGGGTCAGCCGGTCCAGTTCCGCCTTGACCGCTCTTGTCTCTGGCTGACTGAACGGGCCCCAGTCCCGATTGAGATCAACAAGTCCTGAATTCAGTCGCCAAAAACCACCATCGACTCCGTCGGGATTGAGTTCGGAAACTATCAGCACACGATGTGTTTCCAGCAACGGCCCACCCTCCTGCGCCAACGTTTCCAGGAACTTGCGCAGACCAAGCGTACCCGGCACTTCAGGTGGGTGCTGGCCGCCGAGGATCAGGATCAGCGGCGCAGTATCGAGGTGTGATCCCGCCTCGATCGCCAGTATCGGATGACCGTTTACGGATCGACCGATCTCGCTCAGCCTGAAACGTGCGCGGTCAGCAAAAGACCGATTCCATTCAGCTCTTTCTTCACGCGTCAGTATCTCTTGCGCAGCAACGGCGGTGCGCCCTGCAGGGACGCTGAGGTAGAGTTCTGCGCGCCCACCTCTTTCAAATATCTCAACTGCATCGGGCGACAGCGCTTGCCAGCGACCACCTGCAAGGCGTTGCTTTGGCTGATAGCGATGGGAGAAGGCGCCATAGTCGAGCATGACTGTTGCGCTCGTATGCTCCCGGGTCTCGATTTCAAAAGCAAACCATGGGCTGGGATTGATTGGCTCGGATTCGGGACGCACTGCGAGCACAAAGGAGGATGGACCGGTGCGCACGCAAGTAGCGCCGGAGTAAAGCTGCACGGCTCCGGCGGTGCAATCCGGCTGCACAGGTAACGCGCCTGAGCTCACGCAGGCAGAGAGAGCGGCCAGGCTCAATAGCAGGCTTGCCGACCTCATCCGAACACTTCCGGCGCAACAAAAAGGGCAATCAAGGACAGGACAGCTATGCCGATGACATTGAGAATGAAGCCGGCACGGACCATACGCGGGATAGACAGATAGCCGGAGCTGAACACGACCGCGTTAGGCGGCGTCGCAACCGGCAACATGAAGGCGCAGCTGGCTGCGAGCGTGACGGGAACCACGAACAGCAGCGGATCGTTGCCGGTCTCGACAGCAAGTGCAGCCATTACCGGCAGGAAGGTCGCCGTGGTTGCAAGATTGCTCGTCAGTTCGGTCAGGAAGATCACAAGCGCGGTCGCAGCGATCACCAGCAGGGCGACATGGAACGTCCCGAGCGGAGCAAGTTGTTGCCCAATCCATGAAGTCAGTCCCGACCCGCTCATGGCGCCCGCTAGTGCGAGCCCTCCGCCAAACAGGATTAATACGCCCCATGGCAGGCGCCGGGTATCCTCCCAGTTTATGAGCGCGCCCGGCCGGCTTCCTGCCGGAACCATGAAAGCCGCGACAGCCGCCATCATGGCGACAGATGCATCCGTCAATTCTGCCGCTCCGGTAAGATCGACGATCGGTTTACGCAGCAGCCAGCCGGCAACGAGCAGAACGAACAGTATTCCCGTTCGAATCTCAGCCTGCGTCATGCGTCCAAGGTCGCTCGTAAGATCGCGAACGTGGCGCCTGGCGGCCGGCGATGCCTTGAAGTCGACTTTGAACAGGAGGCGTGTAAGCACCAACCAGCAAGCCGGTAGCATGATGACCGCGAGCGGGATTCCGACGAGCATCCAGCGCGCGAAATCGATTTCAACTCCGTAATTGGACTGCATGAAACCTGCCATGAAGGCGTTTGGCGGCGTGCCCACCAAGGTCGTCATTCCGCCGAGGGTCGCACCATATGCAAGACCCAGCAACATCGCGGTCTCGAAATCCTGCTGCGCCTTCGCGCTCAGGCTGTCCATCGTTTCGCGCACGACCAGGATGAGCGACATAACGATCGGCAAGAGCATCAGCGCGGTGGACGTGTTGGAGATCCACATGCTGATGAGAGCTGCGGCCACCATGAAGCCGCCGACGAGCGAGCGCCCGTTGACGCCAAATATCTTGAAAACCAAAAGCGCCACACGTCGGTGCAGCCCGGAGCTTTCAATGGCGAGCGCAATGACAAAACCGCCGAGAAAGAGATAAATGGTCGGATTTGCGTAATGCGGCGCTGTCTCACCGACGGGCGCTACGCCGAACACCGGAAACAGGATCAGCGGCAGGAAGGCTGTCACGGCAACTGGAACTGCTTCGGTTGCCCACCAAACCGCCATCAGCACAGCGATGGCGGCAGTCATCTGGCCTTCAGGCCCGAGATCCGCCGGGTTGAAAAGAACGATCACGAGCCAGGCCAAGAGCGGGCCTGCGATCAGTCCCGCCAACTGGTGAGGTGCCGGTTGAAACGAGGGCCGGGTCATTCAATCTGCTCGCGCGAGATTGCGGCCATCGCCGCCTGGGCCATTCCTGCATTGTCATGCCCTACCCCGGTCACAAGCTCAAGGTTCCACTCGAAGCTGACAGCCTCTTCCTGAGCCGCAGCGCGACCGGCTGCATGAAATGAGTGGCCGCGAGCAAGTCGGTGCAGACCTTGCACGTCGGCTTCTGGCGTGCGGCGAAGAAACTCCGCTTGCGGATCATTGTCGGCTACGCCGAGGAGGATTAACAGGGGTTTTTGAACCCATGTTGCCCGGTCGCACGCGCTCTCGACGCCTTTCACACCATAGGGCCATTTTGTTCCGGCATCTGGAAATGTGTACCAGCCGGCATTTGCCACGATCGCAAGACTGAAACGGGCATTGTCTTCGAAACAGGCAAAGCGATGCACGAACTGTGCGCCCGCGGAGTGACCAAACAGGACATAATCATCCGACGTCACACCCCGCCCGGCCCGCAGATAATCAAACAGCGGTTCGATTGCGGCGTAGGATCTGGGTCTTTCGGGGTCGGCATTTGCAAACCCGCCAAGAGTATAGTCTTCAGAGGCCGGGAAGTGAAGCTTGGAGTATTCAGGTACATACACCCGAATGCGATGCTGCCTGGCAAGGTCCATCCAGTTGTTACGGTAGTCACGCGCATCCCGGCGCACCCCGTGCAGGACGATGACCACTGGCGCGTCCGCCTCCAGACCTTCGGGCTCAACCGCGAACACCCGAAGGTCCGGTCCGCCCCAGCCACTCAGCGTGAACTGCTGAGCCGCGGGATCGGGATGAACAACGGACGCACAACCTGTGGCAACGATTGCCAGAAGGGTGGCGGCGAGCCGCGAGGAAAAATTCATGGCCTGGCAGGACTCAATTGGAGGAAAAGGAAAGGAGCAGCCCCGCTTTCCGGCGGGGCCGCACATCATGCCGGATCAGAATTCGGCGCGAATCTGGAGGTAGAATTCGCGGCCTTTCACAGAATGATACTCCGGCAGCCACCCCCGGGCATCATCGACCAGCGGGGGAGCTTCGTCAAAGATGTTATTGACGCCAAGCCGCACACGCGCAGATTCGAGCGGCAGACCGGAAATGCGGTAATCCAGATAACCGTTCACACGGATACTCTCCTCGACCGGGAAGAAGTCGAGGATGCCGTCACCGTTGAGGTCAGGGTCTGCCGACGTATCGACAAACCCGCCAACGTACCGGGCCGACAGGCCTGCACCAAAATCACCCTTCCGCCAGACCATGGTTGCGGTCGTACGCCATTCAGGATTGCCATCAAGTGTAACCCGGTCAACCGCCAGCGCGTCAAAATCACCGGCAAAGGCAGGATCATTCGCGAGCTGCGTCAGCAATTCATTGCGCACGACATCAAGCGTGATGAGGCGGGTTGCGTCGATCGAGAAATCGAAATCGCCAAGCTTGCCCGCATCGATGGCCATCGCGAAGCCAATGTCGATACCGTCAGCCTCCTGACTATCCAGATTGATGAAATTGTCGCGAATGAAGAGGACTTCTCCGGCCGGCGTGCGCTGGTCACCCGGGTTGGCCAGGTTATAGGCATCGAAGGCAGCCTGGTCGGTCGGGTTAACGGGCGCTCTCACAACATTCGGATTAGTTGACCCTTGCTGGCGCAGCAGGAAGTCGAGCGCCAAGGCTTCCTGGGCACCGAATGTGTCGATGACATCGGTCTGCTCGAACCGCCAGTAATCGACGCTGAAGCGCAACTCGTCCAGCCAATCGACGTCGAAACGATCTGAGAAGTCGATATTGAGACCCGCAACATAGGTTTCGGTGTCTTCGCTCGCGAGATCCGGGTTCGACTGACGGATCGTTGCAACGTACGCGTCTCCATTGTCGATCGCCGTATCCGTAACGGGAATACGGTAGTAGTCATCAAGCCCCAGATTGAGACGGCTGATATCTCCTCGATTAAGCTGGATCAGATTGGGCGCGCGAAAGCCTTGCGAATAGGCACCACGAAGGTTCACCCCTTCAACAGGGAACCAGGACAAAGCCACCTTTGGCTTAAGGGCGCTCTCCTCTATATCGCCGAAATACTCTGCCCGTGCAGCCAATTGCATGTACCATTCATTGATGAATGGCCCGTCGCCCGCCGCGACCAGCGGGATCAGCAGTTCAGCCGATGCAGCAAACACATCGCGAGCAGCCGAGGAATCCCGGGTCGGACTGACGCCCACGACGTCGGATACACCGCTGACATTCGACGGATCGAACACGATCGTGCCGTCAAGACGCGGATCCCGGTTTTCATCATAAGACTCGCGGCGATAATCGATACCGAATGAGGCACCGATATCCCCGGCCCATCCTTTGAGGAAGTCGGGCCGCGAGGCCCTGATATCGTAGGTGGTCAGACTGGTCGTACCGGTATTTGTATTCGAGATGCGAACGCGGTCCCACTGTTCCTGGGTATTGGCGTTTGGACCGCCGAACGGGTTGATCGCGTCAGGCGTGGCCTTTGAAAGCTCTGCCGCGAGAAGCGTCTTCGAGAGCCGGTTGGACTCGGTATCTTCAGTTTCGTTCTTGCTATAGCCGAGAGCACTTTCCCAGCCCCATCCCTTCCAGTCGCCGCGCAGGCCGCCCAGTACGCGGTAGGTGTAGGACTCGGTTGAAATGAATCTCGGCCCAAGATCTGTCGGACGCCAGTTCTGGATCAGGACATCCAGACCATCCGCCGGCGCATTAATACCAGCAAGCCGGTTTGGAGAGCCCACAGCGCCGAAGGGGTTCCAGTAGTTCTCCTTCGGTACGATCAGGAATGCGAGGCCGGAATCTAGCGGCTGAGCAGCCCGGTTGGAATCCGTTTCCGAGCCATAATAGAGCAGTTCCCCGAAAGCCTCGAGCCCGTTGTCGAATTCGTGCTCGACCAGCGAGTAGAAGTTCTGGCGGGTCGCGTCGGAAATGAATTGGCGTCCCTTAGCCGAGATCGGGTCATTGGCAATGTTGACGCCTTCATTCAAGCTGTTGTTTGGCTGATTGGCATTGAAGTCATAACGAAGGGCGGCATCAAGACTGCCATCGTCAATACCCATGCAGCCTTCAGACGCCACAACACCTAGCTCTGCGCGCGTTCCCGGAAAACTGCAGGGCTGAAGGTGGAAGACGCCGGTTGTGCTGGTGACGTTCGAAGTACCGATGCGAACGCGCTGGCCTCGGAAGACGCCGTCAACGATGGATCCTGTCTGAAACTGACCAAATGGCGAGCTGGTCGACGTATTGCGGAAATCGAGATTGGCGGTCGCGTAAGGAGAGTCGCCCAGAAACGCCCGCTTATCGACCGAATTAAATTGCGCGCCCAACTCTGAGGCAAACAATCCGTCACGGCTGTAATAAGACCCGACCACCAGAACATTGGTGCGGCCTTCATTCAACTCGAACCCGTGAGCGAGGTCGAAAACAACGTCGCCGGACCCCGTGCCCTCCAGCCAGCTCTGGCGATAGGTCAGGCGGGTATCATCAAAGTCGGCGGAGAGAATCGTGTTGACCACGCCGGCCGTGGCGTCCGATCCGTAGAGAGCAGAGGCGCCGTCACGAAGCACTTCGACCCGGTCAATCGCCGAAGCCGGGAATGCGTTGACGTTCGTGATCTGACGAGGAACTGCGCCAACATCCTGGTTGATGCCGTGGGCGGTGATCCGGCGGCCGTTAAGCAGGACGAGCGTATTTCCGGTTCCGAGCCCACGCAGGTTCACTGTCGCGACATCGCCGCGCGCATCGTTCGGGCCATCTGCTGCATCATTGATTTCGAAGGAGCCCGCCTGCGGCAGGTTCTGCAATATCTCCCCCGTGGAAACCTCGCCGAGTGTCGCGAGGTCTTCGGCTCCATATGTGCTGACTGCGATGGCCCCTGAATCAGAGGCACCAGCGATATTCGAGCCGGTTACGATCACTCGGTCCTGAACGAGCTGCCCGACCTCTTCCGGCGGCGGAGAAGTTTGGGCATATGCAATCGAAA
Organism: uncultured Acidobacteriota bacterium; assembly: GCA_937881755.1. Classification (GTDB taxonomy): domain Bacteria; phylum Pseudomonadota; class Alphaproteobacteria; order Caulobacterales; family Hyphomonadaceae; genus Hyphomonas. The sequence goes on along the minus strand of CALGEF010000347.1, from coordinate 2,701 downwards.
AGCTGGCAACCAGCGCACTGGCGCTTCCAAGCAGTATAAATTTTGATTTCGACACTGACGTTCTCCCGGGGCTGTTCTTGTACATTTTAGACTAATTCAGTTAGACAGGGTTTGAACCAAGTCAACGAAAAACATACAAGTGGTTCAAATTTCTCGATGGCAGTGAAGCAGGGAAGCAACATGGCAGCCGACCCCGAGCGTCTGGACCGACGCGAAACCATCCTTTCGGAAGCTGTTCGGCTGTTCAACGAGAACGGCTACTCGGATACCCGGCTGGAGGATATCGGTGCGCGGCTGGGCACCGCAAAGACGTCGATCAGCTATTACTTCAAAAGCAAGGATGGGCTTCTTCTTGAGGTCTATGATCGCGCGCTTACCTTCTCCGAAGATGCGCTGAAGCGAGCTGATGAGGAAGACAGCGGTCGAGCTGCTATCATCGCGTGGGTAAGGGCTCACGCGCGCGCACATGCCGGCGCTCTGGCAGGCCTTGCGGCGCCTCTGGCCCTGATTGCAGATTTGCCGGCGTCCGAAGGCGGCACGGAAACCGAGCTCGCTGCCCGTTACGGCGCACTGCTTGGGGCGTGCCGGCATTTGTTTGAGCGCGGATTGTCCGACGGATCGATCCGCGTATCCTCAAGTGAGGCCGCGCTATTCTTCCTCCTTAACCTCGTCCACTGGCTGCCTAGGTGGCTGGCTGAAGTGCGCCCAGCAGACCACGACCGGGCGATTGATGGCTTATGCGATGTTCTGATCCACGGCATGGCCGCCAATCGTTCACGCCTGCCCGCCCGGCAGATCAATAGCGCACCCGAAGATGAGTCCCAGGCAATCTTCGACCGCGAAGCACGCAACCGCCTGAAGCGCGAAGCTCTGCTTCGGGCGGGCACGCGAGCCCTCAACGCCCATGGTTATCGCAGCCTATCATTGGCTGATGTTGCAAGAGAACTCGGCGTGACCCGCGGTGCGTTCTACTATCACATCGCCGACAAGGATGCTCTACTGCAAGGCTGTTTTGAGCGGACCTGCACTTTGATCACGGCTGCGCAGAACCTGGCTGAAAAACAAGACTTAAATGGTCTCGACATCCTCGAGCGATCGCTTCGCTGGTTGTTCGAACGGCAAATATCCAACCTTGACCCCCTCCTGCGTCCGGGCCTCCTTGCAGCGCTGGATACGAAGAACCGCTTGCTGATACATGCAAGGTTCAACCGGTTGAAATCCGGTTTTGCAGACATGATCGCTCGCGGGATGATTGATGGCTCCGTCAGGCCAGTCGAACTCGCAGCGGCCGAACAACTCGCCCTTGGCTCAGTCTTCGCAGGCAGCCATCGGCGCAAGGCGCTGCTTCGCCGACTGACCAAGGCACTGCCCAGCAATGACAATATCACCTCCGGTGCATACTACGAGGTTCTCATTTACGGGCTCCGTGGACGGACCATCTGATGGGTACATTTCAGGCGAATGCGAACCAGTCTCCATTATTCGCGCGCAAGCAGGTGTCAGGCGACGAGAAGGTCGCGCCATTCGCGAAGAGCGGCGCCCCGATTGGTCTTAAAGTCTGATCGGAAGTAAAGATGCCTTTCGAGATTGAAATGGTTTGCACAGGCGAATGGGCTCCTGCCGGTCACCACAACTTTCGGATGGCCGCATCCCTGCCCCGATTCTTCGGGACGTAAGCTTCGAGAACTTCCAACTGATGATCGATCGCGCGCCAACGATAGCGCGCCTGACTACGGTTCTTCACAAAGAGCTCGTCCAGATGCAAGCACCGGTGCGGCACCTGGCATATCACTTCTGATCTCCGCCCGCGGTTCTTATACGGGAAACAGGTACTGAAACGGTGGGCCCATTGCCTGATCGTTTCGTGAAAGATATCGCTCCCGCGCTTGCGCAGAAAATCTTCGACATTCCGCAATGACAGCGGAAATCGGACATGCATTATCACACCAAGCTGGATGAACTCGGGCGAGGTTTTGAAATACCGGAATAGGTTCCTGCTCATTTTCTGAGGTTAACTGCCCTACCCGGCCGCCTCAGGTCCAGGTTCCGCCGCTACCACCCTCACTTTACCCGGAAAACCGGTATCCGTGGATCGTCATGTCGATGGTCTCGCCCCGCGGCAGCGGCCGCCATGTTCCGCACCATCCGGGCGAACGGCAGCGCCAAAGCTCGGTCAGCGGAAACATCGGAATGGAATCCGGCGGAAAGCGCAGGTCCGGCGGCGTGCCGTCCTGCCTGGCCCACTCGGCGACCGTCTTGGGCCGCACGACCAGGCGGTCGCTCCACCCATCAGTCAGGCTGCGGACCGACATGACCACCCGGCCGGGCCGGCGCTCGATGGTCCAGCGCACGCGGTGGCCAGCGAGATCCTTGTCGACCGAGCGCATGCGAAAGCCGCCTTCGCCATTGTGCAGATTGTATTCGAGGCGCCCGTCCATGTATTCGAAATCGAATTCGTGGCCGCCTTCCCGGCTCCCCTCGGAATAGATCCAGAGCGGCGCATAAACGACACCAGGCCAGACCTCGGAAATCGTGGCTTCGACGACGTACTTTCCCTGCGTCCTGCGCCGGCGCTTTTCGCCCTCCCACTTTATCGCAGCGCCCCAGCTTTCAGTCAGCCGCTGCACGATCGATCCGTCTGCCTGTGGCTCGACCGCCGCAAACCGGAACTCGAAGCCGACCGGAAACTTCAGCTTCTGAT
>CALGEF010000346.1 GCA_937881755.1 uncultured Acidobacteriota bacterium | reverse complement strand
GCTGAACATTCCGCTCGGAGACAAGTTTGCCTGGCGGGTATCAGCATCCAAGATCGACCGCGATGCACTGCTGAAGAACGATGCCGGCCCGGACGTCGACGAGGTCGGCAATACGTCCTGGGACACGACCCTGCGCGCCAGCTGGACCGATACCTGGACCACGGACCTCAGGGTGCTCGGCTACAAGCGTGAAGGCCGCCCAACCTTTGGCTACGCATTGGATCCCTACAACACTACGACGCGGGTATTCCCCGGCGCCCTGACGATCAACCATACCTGGGGCTGGGACCAGCCGAATCCCGGCGTCGAGGACGAGAGCAAGACGAGCCAGGACTACCCGAACGCGCTGGACGAGGATGCGACCGTGGTCGTGCTGACCAACGTGTTCGCGCTGGGTGACGTCGAGGTCAAGTACATCGGCGGCTACCAGGACTTCACACGGGAATTCTCTGCGGACGTGGACCACTCGTCTGCAGTCATTTCCAGCTCCGTGAACGACATCCTGTCCGAAGCAAAGATCATGAGCCACGAGTTGCAGTTCACGTCCAACTTCGACGGCAAGCTCAACTTCATCGGCGGGCTTTACTACTACCAGACGGATGAGGACCTGTATTACGCCTTCCGCAACGCCGTCGATAACATCTACTCGACGCCCCTGACCTGGAATACGGAACTCGTGACACTGGCGCTGGCCAGCCCGACCTACTCCGATCGCTTCCCGCTGGCTACGCTGCCCGGCCCATTAATGAGTGCGTTTGTGTTGAATGGATTCCGTTTCCCGGACTTCGAGGGCGATCCGCTCAATCGGGTGTTCTGGTTCGAAACAAGTCTCAAGACGACTTCCTATGCCGGCTACGGACAGCTGCGCTACGAGTTCAGCGACAAACTGAAAATGACCCTCGGGCTGCGCTATTCCACGGACGAGAAGAAGGGTGCCGAGACTGTCTATGCCTTTGCGCCGATGAGTGAGGATTTTGGCCCGATTCGGTTGGGGGGTGGCCTCTTTGGAGTGATCGAGTCGGAGACACACAACGCGCTCGGCAACAGCATCGCCTATCCGCTGGCCACCGGCGACATCGCTTCGGCCAAGCAGGACTGGGACAACCTCGGCGGCCTGGCTCGCCTCGAATACTCCTTCGACCAGGGGGGCATGCTGTATGGCTCGATTTCCACGGGCTATCGGTCGGGAGGATTCAACCTCGGCGGGACGGCGCCGGGCGTGGATGACTTCAAGGAAGAGACAGTTGTTTCCTACGAGGGCGGCTACAAGGGTGTGCTGCTGAATAATTCGCTGCTCCTGGACGTGTCGGCGTTCTACTACGACTACAGTGACTTGCAGGTGGTGCAGAGCTACATCGATCCGGACACCGGAACCCAGGGGACAGAGTTGAACAACGCGGCGCAGGCGGAAGTCACCGGCCTTGAAGCGCAGCTCACCTGGTTGCTCAGCGAAAGCGTCCGGTTGTGGGCGGGCTATTCCTACACGGATGCCACCTACAAGGACTTTATAACGATCGATCAGGCAACGCTGGCGCAGGAAGAAGTTGACCTGAGCGGCAACAAGCTGAACCGTGCGCCGGAGAACAAGTTCAACTTCGGAGCGAGCTACCGGCTATCGCTCGGCAGCATGGGCAGCCTGACCCTGACGGCTGGCTACCTGTGGGTCGACGAGATGTACACCAATCCCTTCAACGATGAGCGGGGCAAGCTGGATTCCTGGCACCGCACCGATGCCCGGGCCACGTGGCTGTCGGAATCGGGCAGCATTGCCGTGACCGCCTTCGTGAAGAACATCGAGGACGAGCGCGTAGAGCTGGATAGGGGGCGCGGAACGATTGCGGACGGCTTCCTGCGTCGCTCGACGCTGAGCGATCCGAGACTCTACGGACTGCAGCTGAACTACAAGTTCTAGCGAGCCAATAGGAACGGGCCCCTGCGGATTGCCGCGGGGGCCTTCGCCACGACGGCGCCAGGCGGGTGGCGCGAGGCATGTGACCTGACGCCTGGAGGAGCAGATCCAGTCATGTTCAAGTTCGAGCGCAACCGCAGCTACATGATGCCAGCGCACTTCGGTCCGAGGGACACGGGCGGCAAGGCTACCGGGTGGTATCGCGACGTCACCGTGGTGGCCGTGTCGTACCTCACAGACAGGGGCAAGCTCGCTTCCTACCTGCCTGAGCCGTTCGAGGTAGGCGAGGAACCGCTCGTCACCGTGGCCTACGCCCGCAACCGGAAAGTGGACTGGCTGGCCGGACATGGCTATAACCTCGTAGGGGTGCATGCCTCGGCGATCTTCAGGGGCGAACAGGACCGCTTGACCGGATCCTTTGTCCTGGTCATGTGGGAAAATCTCGCCGATCCGATCCTGACCGGCCGGGAGCTGCAGGGCGTCCCCAAGATCTACGCCGACATCCCGGACCAGGAGGTCCTGGGCGACGCGTGGCATGGCAGTGCCAGCCATTTTGGGCACAAGATTCTGGACATGTCCGTCAGCAACCTCCGGGCGCCGACCGCCGAGGAGATCGCGGCCTTCCAGCAGGGGCAGGAGGGCAAGGACAACCCGATGGGATGGCGTTACCTGCCAGGCGTGGGCGGATTCGGCACCACCGTCAGCGAGCCGACCACGTTCCCGTCGGAGAGCGTCATAACGGATGCCTGGGTCGGCGCAGGGAGGGTCGAGTGGCACCGCCTGACCTGGGAGCAGAATCCGACCCAGTTCCACATCGTCAATGCGCTGGCGGACCTGCCGATCCTCGAGTACCGCCCCGCCATCGTCAGCAAGGGCAGCGTCAATCTTGCCGTGCCGGATCGCTGGCCGCGCGCCTTGCGGTAGCCCCACTGCGCTACCCTCGCGACATGACCATCAAGGAAATCCAGACGGTCTGTTTCGTCGGAGCCGGCACGATGGGTTGCGCCAACGCCCTCATCGCAGCGGTATCGGGCTACGACGTCGTGATCTACGACATATCGGCGGAAAGCCTCAACCAGGTTGCCGGCCGGCAGCGGGAAATGGCCGCTTACCTGGTCAGCACCGGTTACTGCGGACCCGACGCCATCGACGTGGCCCGCCAGCGTACGGCGCTGGTTCCGGACCTCGGGGAGGCGACCGCTCAGGCTGACCTCGTCAGTGAGTCGGTGCTCGAAAGACTGGACCTCAAGCGCGAGGTGCATCGGCAACTCGACGAACTCTGTCCGCCGAAGACGATCCTGACCACGAACACCTCCGCGCTGCTGGTTTCGGACATCGAAGACGTCGTCCGGCGCGGCGATCGCTTTGCCGCCCTGCATTCACACCTCGGTACCCTGCTCATCGACATCGTGGGTGGGCCAAGGACCAGCCCCGAGACGATCGATATCCTGAAACGATATGTACTGAGCCTCAAGGGCATACCGATGGTCCTGAAGAAGGAGCACCGGGGTTACCTGCTCAATGCCATGCTTGGCCCGGTCCTGACGACAGGCATGGCGCTGGTCATCGGCGGCGCAGCCACCATGGAAGACGTCGATCGTGCCTGGATGATCCATCGAAAGGCGCCGATGGGGCCGTTCGGCATGATGGACCTGTTCGGGCTGAACCTCATTCTCGACAGCTGGCAGCACCAGAAGCCGAAACCCGGTCTCGCCGAGTTGCGGGGCATGGCGATCGCGTTCCTCGCCCCCTATGTGGAGCGCGGCGAGCTGGGCATGAAGTCCGGCAGGGGCTTCTATGCGTATCCGGATCCCGCCTACCAGCAGGACGGCTTCCTGGAGGCCGCTCTGGATGTCTCGATTCCCCACTACGCGCTGACCCTGGCGCTGATTCAGAACGCCGTGCTGCTGGCAGCGAGTGATGTTGCCGAACCGCATGAAGTTGACCGCGCTTGGATGGGGGGGACGATGCTGGACGCCGGGCCGTTCGGCATTCTCGACCAGATGGGAATCGACATGTTCGTCAGCCTGTCCGGCAGCCAGCCAGGTTCGCTGACTGCTGACGACGCTGCTCGTGTCGCGGCGTATCTGCAGCCCTGTCTCGATCGCGGCGAGCTCGGTGAAAAATGCGGCAAGGGTTTCTACACCTACCCGCAGCCTCGCTACAGACAGCCCGGTTTCATCCTGGATACGGACTGAATGACGGAGCGGCTCCAGGGCTGCTCCTGACACTGGCCCTGGCTTCAATGACTGCCAACGCGCAAGACGACACATTCCGCAACCCCGCGGCCGGCCCGATGAGCGGACGGATCGACGAGAATGGCGCCCTCAGCTGGCGCGGAATACCCTACGCCCGGCCGCCTGTGGGCGAACTGCGCTGGAAGGCGCCGCGTGCACCTGCTCCCTTCGAGCAGCCACTTGCCGCGACCGCCTACGCCAAAATGTGCGCGCAACAGGGGCAGCCGATGCTCGGTATCGACCCCTCGCTCTACGGCAAGGTGGTTGGCAGTGAAGATTGCCTCTACCTGAATATCTGGTCTCCACCCGGCACTGGGAACCCCGAAGGGAGGCGCGCCCGATGGCCGGTCATGGTCTGGCTGCATGGTGGAAGCAACGTCGGTGGCAGCGGCAGCCTGTATTACGGCGGAAATCTCGCCGTTGAGCAGTGCGTGGTCGTCGTAACCCTCAACTATCGCCTGGGCCTGTTCGGCTGGTTCAGCCACCCTTCGCTGCGCGCGGCCGCCGGCTCCCCGCTGGACAGGAGCCCCAACTTCGGCACTATGGACATCATCCAGGCCCTGCATTGGGTCCAGACGAACATCGCGGCGTTCGGTGGCGATCCCGACAATGTCACCGTGTTCGGCGAATCCGCCGGCGCCATGAATGCCCTGACGTTGCTCTACTCGCCGCTGGCCCGGGGCCTTTTTCACAAGGCCATCATGCAGAGCGGCAGTTTGCGCCAGACGCCGGTCGTGGTTGCGGAGCAACACACCGACGATGACCGCTCGGAGTTCAGTTCCACCGAAACCGCAGCGAAGATCCTCGTTCAGCGCAAGCAGGCAGGCACGAGGGAACAGGCCCGTGAAGCGGTGGCCCGGCTCAGCCACGGGCAATTCCTCGACCTCATGTACGGCGCCAGTGGCGACGAACTGGTCGGGACCTACACAGCAGACATCGGCACGGCCATTCGCGCACCGCAGATCATCCCGGACGACATCGTTATTCCAAACGGCTCGCCCTGGGATCTGATCGCCGACGCCACGCGGGTCCAGAGGCTGCCAATGATGATCGGCAGTAACCGCGACGAGATGAAGTTCTTCCTCGGCCTCGACCCGGCGTACGTCAGGATCGTGCCCGGCGCGGCAATCGTCATCCATGATCCCGAGCGATACGACTTGCATGCGCGCTACCTGAGCGATCGCTGGACCGCCCAGGGAGTCGACGAGCTGGCGCTCAGGCTGGGTCGGCACAATCCGGACATCTATACCTATCGCTTCGACTGGGACGACCAGCCGAGCTACCCGCAGGCGGATTTTCGCAAGTTCTTCGGCGCTGCCCACGGCATGGAGCTGCCGTTCGTCTTCCATGACTTCGACGGCATGACACTGTACTCACTGCACTTCACGGAACAGAATCGCAGTGAACGCGAAGAGCTCGCGGCGGCGATGGGGGAGTACTGGGCCCAATTCGCCTACAGTGGGGAACCGGGAGCAGGGCGCTCAGGCAGGTTGCCGCGCTGGCCATCGTGGGACGATGGCAACAAGCTGATTCTCGACGCTGCCAGCGACGGCGGCATACGCCCGCAGCGCGGTCTGGTGACCATGAAATCGCTGTTCGACTGTTTCCTCGCGGATGATTCGTTTCCATCCGAGGAGGACAAGGCCGACTTCCGCCAGAGGATGTTTCGTGGTCGCGAAGCCTGGGAGAGCTACTTCCTCCCGCGGCTCTAACGGCAATGAACGGCCTCGACCTCTGCGCGCTGTTTTCCCTCGACGGCAAGATCGCGCTGGTAACGGGGGGCTCGCGCGGGATCGGTTACATGATCAGCCAGGGGTTGCTGCAGGCTGGCGCCAGGGTCTACATAACGGCGCGCGACGCCGACGCCTGCACATGACCACGAGAGCGCACCGATGACGCTGCGCTCTGCCGTCCTCAATCGAGCTAACCAGATCTCTGAAGAGTTCGAAATTGACGATAAGACTTGTAGCTGCTGTCAGACCGATATGGCCAGATGGGCTGACCAGACGTTAATCGTCTATCGAGATCGTACTGATGACGAGATACGCGATATTTCCGTCGCGCGACGGTCCGCGATTCGCTGGGGATCGCCATAGGCAATTCATCACGGCGGTTGGAAACTTGAAGGCTGTCCCGTCAATGGTCCGGCTATCGCTATTGGAAGCAGAAAGGGCGTAGTGTTCTGGCCAACCTTCGTAAACGATCAGATGACGTTGCGCTATATCGTGGCCGAGTCTCCCGAAGCTCTTTTGAACGGACCACGTATGAATCATCTACAGCTACCTGCGCCACCATCGGGGCGCGTCGATACGGTCGCTTGGTATGACCGTTTTCTTTTGACCTGGATCAGCCGTGCGAGGGACCGCCCTGCTGTGGAAGTCGCGGTCCTGGATGCAGATGGTCAAGTTTTCTTTGGTGCGCCAATCGCCGAGCCTGCGCTTCGCGGGCGATCAACCGGCTTTCCGCGTATCGCCAGCGACGGAAAGAGAGGGCTTGTTGTGTGGCCGGAATCAGGTAGCGATGGAACTCCAGTGATTGGGGCGGCTTTGCTTCGATGAGAGACATCTTGTCAAAACCGAATTCTTGCTCTCGCGTATCTTTCTTTGATCTTTGACTAAGCTCTCTGTGCGGAAGTGTTTTTGATCAAGAAAACCCCAGTCAAAAACCCGATACTTACTTACACATTCTCTTACACACAGTTTAGTGACATCTGTAAGTGCTTGATGGCCAACAGGGATCGCTGAGTCCAGTCTTCTCATAATCCCTTGGTCCTTGGTTCGAATCCAAGCGGGCCCAGTTTTGTAACCAAGACAGAATCCGAGCATATCCAACGACGGACCGGCGACGCGGCGGGTGTCAAAACGCGGATTTGGCATCAACCCAGACAGTTATGCGTTATCTTGCATAAGCATGCTTGCATCGCTATTCTCCGAACATGAAACCGGTTGTCTGGCTCGGAAGCTCGAAGGATGACCTCAAGGCCTTCCCAGCAGGAGCCATGGACAACACGGGCCACCAGCTTTTCCGGGTTCAGCGTGGTCTCGATCCGGACGACTGGAAGCCGATGCCATCGATTGGACCCGGCGTCCGCGAAATACGAGTGCGCGATTCATCGGGAGCTTTCAGGACAATTTATTTGGCGACTCGACCGGAAGCGATCTACGTGTTGCATTGTTTCCGCAAGAAGTCACAGAAAACCGCACGTGAAGATATTGAGTTGGCACGACAACGACTCGCCCGAGTGCCGAGGAGAACATCGCATGAGTAAGAAAAAAGTTCAGAGTGTCTTCCGTGATCTCTATCCCGCCGATCAGGCTGCGGAGATGGAAATGCGCTCGTTGCTACTCCAAGGTCTTGGAAGCTGGCTTGCAGACTCGGGTATGACCCAAAACGAAGCGGCGAAGGTTCTCGCTGTCACCCAGGCGAGGGTGTCCGATATTAAGCGCGGCAAGATCAGCTCCTTCAGCCTCGATTTACTTGTTCGACTCGCATCGCGGGCAGGCCTGAATCCGAAACTGAAATTAGTCGCCTAGTTAATAATTTCCCTGCGGATTCTATGGTTGATTTCGATCGCCTGTTTCGGTAGTCGACACGCGATGTCAAAAACACGATAGTTACTTACACCTTACTCTTACACACCGCTTAGTGAC
>CALGEF010000345.1 GCA_937881755.1 uncultured Acidobacteriota bacterium | reverse complement strand
ACATGGATGAAACCCGAGCGCGGATAGAAGCCGAAGCCCAGGAAGCCAACAGCGCGCGCCGCCGCTTCGAACGCGACCGGATCGTGGTTCGACATAGCGATGTCGAAGGCCGCGCCGTCCATGTGCTTGGACCGCGTCGCGCCGCCGACGGCACGATTGTGTTCCGGGCTGCGATAGGCAGAGCGGACGATGAGCGGCTTACCCAGCCGTTCACGCAGCGCCTGCAGCTTGTCGAGCGCAGGCTCATTGACGAGCAACTTACCCGTTCCGCGGCAGGCGATCTCTGCGGGCGAGAAATTGGGCCAGCGCCAGGTGTCTTCCAACACGTCGCGCCAATGGTCGTAAAAGGTCGTGGTCATGGTGTCCTCCAGAAACGAGTTTCCGGCCCCTCGCAGGGCTCGGTGCGTTCACCGCTCGGAAAGGTCCAGTGGACCTTCCCGTCAGCCTGCCAGGCAGACCGCGGCTCACCCCGCCACAAGGGTGGGCGCAGGTTGTCAGGTGAATTGAGGCGGAACGCCTTTACGGACCGCCACCAAAGATCTTGAGCTTCAGAGCAATCCCGGCGAGGAGCGCCAGCATCACGCCGGTGGTGATGAGATGCACTGCGGTCTGAACGGCGGTGCGCCGCACGAAGCGGATGCAATCCAGCAGTGAGCGAAGATCACGAATATCGAGGGCCGCGTCCTTGCCATCAATCCCGGCGTCAGCCAGCGCCCGTTTGGCTCCTGCTTCAGCAGCGCGCGTCAGCATCGCCTGGAATGCGATCTCGGACATGCGGATATCGCCCACATCATTTTGCTTCGGCGTCATGACGAGACAATCCCGACTTCCGTCGGCAGCGCGGCCGTGGTCCAGGGCGTGCTGTCGGCCGGGTTCACGTCCCAGGTCGAATAGACCGGACTGGCCATATCCGGCGACGGCGTACCGGGCGACGCGTCGTAGTCCACCCCACCAATCCGCAGGAACCCCGCAATACCGGTTGGCCCTGCGGCTCCAAGCTGGGCCAGCTGCTTCACATGTACACCCGCAATGACCGAGGCCGCGGCAGGCCCCGTGGGCCCCGCCAGTGTAAACGACATACGCTGTCCGGTAATGTCGCTTGCCGCACGGGTGGCAATATCGCCGTCCTTCACGGCATCGACCCCGCCCGAAAAGGCGTCATAGGTCGCGGCCAGATCTGGCCTGCGCCGCGCAAACCGCCGCCCGATGGTCGAGACGCCGTCGAGCACCGCGATATGGGCGTAGTAACAGGTGGTGTTGGAGTAATAGTCGTGGAGCCCGAAGTTCTTCCAGATGCACTTCACCGGCTTGCCCTTGCCGCCGGTGTTCGGCGCGGTGGCGCTGCTTTGAACGACGCCGTCGACGTAGAAATCGATTGTGATGTCAGCTCCGACCGCAACCCGCACGTCAACCCAGTAGGGCTGTCCGGAGGCGGCGACGAAGGATGAGGCGCCATCGACGGTTGCGTCGCCATAAGCCATCGCGTGGTACTTCTCGTCGTCCCGTTCCGTCCGCACGATCGCGATCAAGGTGTTGGTCTCATCATAGAGTTCGAGGAAGGTGCCATCCGTTCCGATAAGATGACCGCTGTCGGCTGGCGCGCGATAGCGGAACCCGAGCCAGACATCCCCCGTTGGTGGGCCCCAGGCGGCTGAGAACGGGACGGCAGCCGTCTCGGTGGTCGTGATCTTGATGCAGTTGACATCGAGATCGGGATCGAACCCGACAGCGTCGGTACTGATGCGGCCCTCAATGCCCGCAAGGTCCGTGACCTGATGTCCAAGATGCAGAATATGGCTCATGGGAGTACCTCGATATAGAGTTCGACCTTGGCGGCCGTGAGACGGGACTGGCCGCCCCATGCATTGAAGACGTCAATGCATGGAATGGTGAGACGTGCATCAGCGCCGACCCCGATCCAGAGGTCAGCCTCGACGACCGTCAGTCGCGCGTCGGGTCCAATCTCGGTCCAGGCGGTGACCTCGCTGATCTTGATGCCATCGGGCATGAAGAGCCGGATCGACCGGGCTTGCCAGGCTTCATAGCTGATGGTCCCGGCCGTGCGGCGTGCCTGTACCCGGACCTCGAAATGCTTGGTGCCTGTGGGCGCTGCAAGAAGCGGGACATCGTCCTTGGTGAGCGTCATGCTGTTGGCAGTGCCGACGTCGATCACGGCGGCGAGTGGCTCGAGCGTTGTGTCGGTATTGGGATCAACCCAGCGCATCTCGACCACATAGGTGAGGCCGGGTTCCGGTCCGATGTCGGCCGCGTCATAGGCGTCGAACACACTGCTGGTCTGGGTGAGCCTGTCACGATGGGACCAGGTCAAAAGGACCGGCCCAAGGTTCAGGGCGTTGGGGTTTACAACTGAGGTACCGTTGCCGCGCAGATCGCCCGGTGGCAGCGGTCGGATGGCGCGGCTGGCGAGCGTCACGGCGTCTTCGGGTGCCTGCGCCAGCGGCAAGGTCCCAAAGCCGGTCTCGGGCAGCATCTTGATCGTCACCGTCTCTCCGGCGGCAAACCCCGCGTCAGAGGCATTTGCCAACTGTTGCCAGCAGACGATCGGCGTGCCCGCGGGGTGGGCTTGCGGCACCGTGTCGAGACAGCCGCGCCCGACAGTCAGCGCCGTAGCACTCACCCCGTCGATCCGGACCAATTCGTCGCCAATCGCGGCCAGTGTGCCGATGGCCACGTCCCCGAGCCCGGTCCAGCCGCCGACGGTAAACACGCGTTCGCCCGGATCGTCACTGATGTCTGACGCGAGAAGAGCGGTCGGCACGAACTCAACCGCTTCTTCGAGGGTGTACCCTACCCCACTGTCGCTCCAGACCTGCGCAGAGAGCGCATCGGCCGAGGGGCGTTCCCCGGCTGCGACGATCGCCCCCACTCCGGGATCTTCCTCCAGAAGCGCGTCGGCTTGCGCATGCCCCAGCTCCTGGACGAGCAACCAATAGGGCGCTTCCGCCACCCAGCGGCGCGTCAGTGGCTTTGGCGGCAGGATCAGGCTGGACGGAGCCCCGCTGTCACCACCAACAAGGGCGGCCTGGCCCAGCCCGAAGACATCCTCGGCGATCTTGAGACGCAGGCCATTTGCGCGCCCATCGCCATGGTCGATCTCGACGATGCGGACGACGATGCCGTTGAGCCCACGCTGGGGGTTTGACAGAACAATCACGTCGCCTGGATCGAGGTTGGCCCCAGCACGGGAAACGGTGATCTCGCCGGAGAGGATTGGTGCGGAGAGAGCCCGCAGATCGCGTTCGGCGACCCGCACGGCCAGAGACTCGAAGCGAATGCCCGGATAGTCGACCGTTGCGCTGACCACCTGACCGAGGTCCTGGACGAGTGCGGTATCGGTCACGCTGACAGATCCGGTCTGGTCGGTGCGCGCGTCGGAGAACTTCGCCGTCACAGAGTTCACGAGATCAGCGGCCTCGCGGCGGCCCAACTCGCCCCAGTCAACGACGTTTGTGTCATCAAAGACCGGCAAGGTCTCGGGATCATAGTCGGCACGGATGAGGCGCAACTCCCAGCGGCCCGAGCGGCGATCGACGTAGAGATAGGCGTCGATGTGCTTCAGCACGTCGGCGATGAACTCTTCGATGGTCGACTCTCGTTGCCAGAGCAGCGACAACCCGAAGCCCTCGGCGAAGAGCGCGTCCGCAGCGCTGGCAAAGCTGGGGCCGATGTCGGCAAAGGTGTGGCCAAGGCCCCAGTCCGCGTTGGTCAAACACTCCCTTATGATGTGGGCCGGGTTCATGTCGGGGCCTTGCCCGAAGGCTGCGCGCAGCGAGGCTGCCAGCGCATCGGGATCGCCCGGTGGCACCACCGGCACGCCATCGACGGGCGTGTTGTCGATCTGGGCGGTAGAACTGGTATCGGAAAGCGCGATATTGAAGGCGAAGACATCGACCTCTGAGAGGCCGGAGAGCGTTGCCTTGGCAGTCTGCAGGGTCGAGGCTGGGCTGGGCTCCCCGTCGGTGACGAAGATCAGGATGCGGCGTTTACCGCCCGCTCCGCTGAAAAAAGCCCCTGCCTGGCTGACCGCCACCCCGAAATCCGTACCACCGCTGACCGAGCTTGAAAGTGCCTCGACCCAGTCCTTGATCTCTCCGTAGGCCGTTGCATCTGCGTCGCGCCGCAGGAGCGAGCTGGAGACGGTGGAGTTCCAGGTCACGATCTGGATGTCGTTCGGCTGAGATGCTGTATCGGGGGCATTCTCGCCGATCTCTTCAATCAGACGGGCGACGGCGGCGATCTGTGCTGCCATACGTGATCCTGACATCGAGCCCGAGGCATCCATGGCGATATAGATCGCAGCATCCCCGATCCGCACTTCGGGTACGATCTGTGCCTTCTCGGGATACCATTGCGGGCCGCCCTCTTCGGCCTTCAGGATCCGCGTCAGGCGCACTGACCACGGCTTGAGATAGGGGTTGAGGCCGAGAAACACCTGCCGCAATACCAGCGAGCAGATCCCACGATAGCCGGGGACATCTGCCCCCACTTGTGACACGAGATAGTCGTTCTGCGCCTGGCTCGGCGCGCCCATCAGCACATCGATATCCCCGATAATGCCGCCTTCGCGCTTCTCGCCGCCGAAGAGATCAGGCTTGTTGATCCGAATGCGCCCGCCTGCTGCGCCGCCGTTCAGGCTGGGCACGCTGGCCGCATCCGACACCGCCACCGATTGGGCTGTGAAGGCAGTGGCGGCGGGCTCGACGAGCCAGGTGGTGCTTCCGGTGCCTGCGTTGTAGCTCACCGCCTGGACAGTCACAGTGCGGATTGTGTTATCCGTCAGAAGTTGCAGGTCATAACTCTGGCCGAGCCGAATACCGCTGAGCGTACCCGGAAACCGGACCTCGGCGACGCTGTCGCCCTCCGCCGCTGCGATGGCGGACATGCCGGTGACAGTGCCGTAGCTTGCCAATGCGCCGACGCCGGTTCCCTGCGAAGTGCTCTGACCCGTTCCGATCGACCAGGCC
>CALGEF010000344.1 GCA_937881755.1 uncultured Acidobacteriota bacterium | reverse complement strand
CGGCATGAAGCCGGTCGATGGCGGCGGGCTGGAGGTGATGTGCTGGCTGCCGGCGCAGGTCTCGATCACCGCCCAGAGCATGGTCCATCACCCGGAAGGCGCGCCGCTTTAAGCCTCGGTCAGACCGGATCCCGGGCGAGGTAAACGCTTTCGTCAAACTCGCCTTCCCACTTGGCAACGGCGGTTGCCACCGCGAGATCGCCCGTCACGTTGGTCACCGTGCGCATCATGTCGAGGATGCGGTCAAACGGGAACAGGATAGCAATGATGAGAATGGTGTTCTCGGCGGTCACCCCGATCACGCTGAGCGTCGTCGCCGCGAGAAACAGGCTGACCGACGGGATGCCGGCCGTACCGATAGAGACCAGCGCCGCCATCAGGATGATCGTGAAATACATGTCGGGCGTCATGTTGATGCCGAGCGCCTGAGCCGCGAACAGCGCAATAAGACCCTGATACAGTGCGGTGCCGTCCATGTTGATCGTGGCGCCGAGCGGCAGTACCGAGGAGGCAATCGGTTTGCCGATCCCGAGATTCTTGTTGGCAGCCGTCATTGTAACCGGCAGGGTGGCATTCGATGACGAAGTCGAGAACGCCACGGCTTGGGGATCGGCAACACCCCGGATGAACGGGATGAGCGGCAGGCGGAGTATCACCTTAACGATGAAGCCGTAAGTGATCAGCATGTGCAGCGTGCAGGCGAGATAGTGCGCCAGCGTCATCTTGCCTAGTACTTCGAGCACGACAAGGCCGCGCGTCCCGAGCACCCAGGCCATCAGCGCGAGCACGCCGATCGGCGCCACTTCCATAATGATGATCGTGAGCTTCATCATGACGTCCGCAGCGCTGTTCATGACACGCGCAACGGGTCCGCCTGCCTCGCCCGCCATCAATGTCGCCACGCCGACCATGATCGCGAAAAAGATGATGGCGAGCACATCGCCCTTCGCCATTGCATCGACCGGATTGGTTGGAATGATGGACAGCAGCGTACGGATTATCTGCTCAACCACGCCGCCGGGTGCCGGATTAGCGGCGAGCCTTTCACGCGCCTCGTCCATGTCGGCGGTTGAGACCGCCGAGAGATCGAAACCGGCGCCCGGCTGGATGATCGTACCCATCGCCAGGCCGAAGGAGACCGCGATGACGGTCGTGATCATGTACATAGCGAGGGCGCGCCCACCGAGGCTGCCGAGGCGCTTGGGGTCTCCCATTGCCAGTACGCCGGACACCAGGGTTGTGAAGATCAGCGGCACGACCAGCATCCGGATAAGGCTGATGAAGGCATCCCCGACAGGTTTGAGCCAGGTGGTGACGATCGCGGACGCCTGTTCCGGACCGGCCCCATAGCGAAGACCAAGCCCGATGGCCGCGCCGATGAGGAGACCGAGGATAACCCGCTTCCACAGATCGATTTCAAACCAAGCTTTCATCTGCCGCCTCTTTTTTCAGCCAAGGAAGGGAGCGTAGGGGCAGGGAGCCCGGAAAACAACCTTTGCGGCGCGATGCTTGCCAGACGCGCCCCCGGCGCCCTATTCCGTGCTCGATGATCACCGCGCAGGATCCCTTGCCGATCGACGACGTATTGCCGGAGATTCTCCGCGCGCTCGCGGTCGGCAACCGGTTGGTCCTTGCCGCGCCGCCAGGCGCCGGCAAGACGACGCGCGTGCCGCTGGCGCTGGCGGGTCTGCTCGGCGGCGAGGGCGTCATCCCCGGCCGCATTCTCATGCTCGAGCCGCGCCGGATTGCAGCCCGCATGGCCGCGGAACGTATGGCGTCGACCCTCGGGGAAAGGCTCGGCCAGACGGTGGGTCTGACTACGCGGGTGGACCGGAAAGTCTCGGCGGCCACCCGGATCGAAGTGATTACCGACGGCCTGTTCACGCGCCGCATCCTGAACGATCCTGAACTGAAGGATGTCGGCGCGGTAGTGTTCGACGAGTTCCATGAGCGGCGCCTCAATTCTGATCTTGGACTCGCCCTTGCGCTGGAGGCGCAAGGCGCGCTGCGCGAAGACCTCCGCCTGTTGATCATGTCGGCCACGCTGGACATTGCGGCCGTGTCGAAAGCCATCGGCGGGCCAGTGATTGAAAGCGCAGGACGGCAGTATCCGGTCGAGACGCGCTATCTCGGCCGATCCGGGGACCGTATCGAAGACAGGATGCCCAAGGCAATCCGCCAGGCACTGCGCGAAGAACAGGGCTCCTTGCTCGCCTTCCTCCCCGGCGCGCGGGAAATCCACCGTACGGCGGAGGCGCTCGCCGGTCTCGGGCCGGATGTTCTTATCGCGCCGCTGTTCGGAGCCCTGTCTCCGGCTGAGCAGGACGCGGCGGTGTCGCCCGCGCCGGGCGGCAAACGCAAGGTCGTGCTCGCAACCGATCTCGCGGAAAGCGCGCTGACGATAGAAGGCGTGCGCATCGTCATCGATTCCGGCCTCGCCCGCGTCGCCGAAGATGAGGCCGGCGGCCTCGGCACGCGCCTGAGCACCGTGCGGGCGTCGCGCGCTTCGGTCGATCAGCGCCGGGGCAGGGCGGGGCGCACCGCGCCGGGCGTCTGCTACCGTCTCTGGGACGAGGCAGCGACGCGCGGCCTGATGGCCGCCGCCACACCGGAAATCCTGTCGAGCGATTTGTCGGGCCTCGTCCTGGCGCTCGCCGAGTGGGGCGAACGTGATCCGTCAAAGCTCACATGGCTGGATGCCCCGCCTGCCGGCAAGTACCGCGCCGCGCAGGCACAACTTGTCGCCCTCGGCGCGCTGGAGGCGGCGGGCCCCCTTACGCTGAAAGGCCGCGAGATGGCGCGCCTGCCGATGGCGCCGAGGCTCGCGGCGCTGATCGTGTCCGCGCCGGGCCCGGCGGAAAAAGCGCTGGCCGCTGAAATTGCCGCCTTGGCAGGTGAACGCGGCATCGGCGGCGATTCCGGCGACCTGCGGGACCGGTTGCAGCGTTTCCGAAATGACAGCAGCCCGCGCGCCCGCAGCCTCAAGGCGCAGGCGGCCAGCTGGGGCGCCGGCGCAAAGCCGGGCGGCGATCTCGCGCGCCTTCTGGCCTCCGCCTGGCCGGACCAGGTTGCGCGCAAGCGGCCTGGCTCAGACGGATCCTATCTGCTGGCATCAGGACGTGCGGCAAACCTTCCGTCAACGGACGGTCTGGCAAAATCGGAATGGCTGGTTGTTGCCGATCTCGGCGGCGCTGCGCGCGAGCCCCGGATCACGCTCGCCCTGTCGCTCACCGAGGCCGAGGCGCTTGCGAGCCAGAAGATTGTCACGGAGGATCGCGCCACCTTTGATCCGAAGTCCGGCCGGTTCACCGCGCGGCGGGTGAAAGCCATGGGCGCGATCGTGCTCACCGAAGCGCCGCTTCCGAAGCCCTCGGCGGACGCCGCTGCTGGGGCGATGCTGGAGGCCGTCCAGGTAGGTGGCTTTGAAGCGCTCGGCGCAGCAGAAGTCGTCGAAGAAACGCTACACCGTCTGCGGGTCCTTGAGACAGCAGCGCTCCTGGAAGCGCCCGTGCGCCGCACCGGCGCATTGGTGGAGTCGGCGCACGACTGGCTTCATCCACTGCTACGGCGCAAGGGCGCGTCGGTTCCGGGGCCGCATGAAGTGCGCGACGCGCTGGTCCAGTCGTTCGACTGGCCCGTGCAGGAAGCCCTGCGCCATCAGGCGCCGCTGACGCTGGACTTGCCCTCCGGGCAGGAAGTCCGCGTCGATTGGCTCGATCCGCGCGCGCCCCTCGTTTCGGCGCGGGCGCAGGCCTTCTATGGGCTCACCGAGCATCCGAAGATGGCTGCGGGCCGGGTGCCGGTCACGGTGGAACTCCTGTCGCCAGGCATGAAGCCGGTGGCCACCACGCAGGACCTCGCGCGCTTCTGGGGCGCCGGTTACAAGGACATGGCCAAGGACATGCGCGGGCGCTATCCCAAGCATGACTGGCCGGACGACCCGGCAAACGCGCGCGCCCATGAAGGGCGCACCAAGAAACGGCTGACATGAGCCGGGCAGGAAGGAACAGGACGCGATGATCCGGAAAGCCGCCCTTGCGCTCGCCCTGCTGGCCACAAGCTGCGCCACGCCGCCTGAACCTGCGCTCGAACCGGCTATCACCCTTCCGGCCGAGGGCGTGCGCCTCGGCGTGATGATCGCAACCCTTGGCGGCGCAACAGTCTTTGCAGACAAAGCTGGTCAACGTTTCATTCCCGCTTCGAACACAAAGCTCTTCACGGCTGCTGCAAGCTTCCATTACCTGAAGGGGATCAACCAGCCCGATCCCGCGCTTGGCACGTCCCTGAAGATCGTACCGGGCGAGGGCAGTGCGCCGCCGTCCCTCGTCATCGTGGGCGCCGGGGATCCGACCCTGCGCGACGGCGCCGGTTGCGTGACCAATTGCCTGCACGAACTGGCGGACGCGGTGGCTGCGCGGGGCATCACACGCATCGCCGATGTGTACGGCGACGATACGCTGTTCCCGTATGAGCCCTGGGGCATGGGATGGAGCTGGAACAATCTGCCGTTCTATTTCGGCGCACCGGTCTCGGCGCTCACCGTCAACGGCAATGCCGTCGCTCTGCGGGTCGGACCGGATACTACCGAAGGCGCCCCCGTCATGGCCGCCTGGGCGCCGGGCGACGACGTGATGCGGGTTCGCAACGAAGCGGTCACCGGACCGCTCGGCAGCGAGAACCTGCTCAGCGTGCTGCGCTGGCCCGGCTCGGATGAAGTCGTCCTGTCGGGCAGCCTGCCGGCGGACGCTGCGGCGCGCAATTATTTCCTCAGCGTTCCGGACGCGGCGCAAACCGCCGCGACGCGTTTTGTCCGTCTGCTTGAGGCACGCGGCATCGCGGTCGAAGGCGGCGCGAAAGTCCGCTCGCGGAGCGAATCACGGGAGGGCGAGGAGATCGCCCGCCTTGCCGCGTCGCCACTGCTGCAAAGCGTTATCAACGTGTCCGAAGACAGCGACAACCTTTCGGCCGAAGTGCTGCTGCGCCACATCGCGCGGGCGGCTGGCGGGGCAGGCGCCCAAGACGGCCTGGACGCGGTCAATGCCATGCTGGACCAGGCGGGCATTGGCCGGGCCGAGATCGAACTGTTCGATGGCTCGGGCCTGTCGCCTTACAACCGCGTTACGCCCCAAGCGACAGTTCGTTTCCTCAGCTGGGCCGCTTCGCAGCCCTGGGGCGATGCCTTCCGCGCGGCGCTGCCGGTCGGCGGCAAGACCGGATCACTCGCGCGCCGGTTTCGCGGCACGCCCCTCGAAGGCCGCATCTTCGCAAAGACCGGGACCGTCCAGGGCGTCAACGCTCTCTCGGGATTCCTGATTGCAGCGAGCGGCGAAACGCTGGTCTTCTCGGTCATCGCAAATGATCGACCGGCCGATGCCAATTCCGTCCTCCCGGTGATCGACAGGCTGCTGGTGGAGATCGCGGCGGCGAACTGAAGGTGGGTCAGTTCGGCCGGCGCGTGTGGTCTGTGCCCCAATCCATACCGATGGATTTCTTCATCCAATCGGTAAAGGTTGCCGGCTTCTCGAGTGCTTTGGGATCGAGTGAGCCATAGGACACGAGCGGGCCATCAACGTTCTCAAGGCGGATGCCTTTCAGCCGCTGGCCGTCGTTCGAATAGTCGTAGTTACCGTAGCCGGGGTCGACAATCAGCATGATCTGATGGCCCCCGCGGCCATCTGCGTCGCGCCCGAACACGAGGCCGTAAACCTTCTCGCGGCCCCAAAGCCCGTGGCTTGAAGCCTGGCGCTTGCCATCGAGCAGGACCTCATCCCAGAGCAGGTTGCGGCGCCATTGCAGTACGTGCATCCGGTCGCCGGCAACGATCTTGATGTCGACTTCGTGCAAGCTGACACGAACGAGTTCGGCACGCATGGAGGGCTCCCGGGGCAGTTCAGTTATTATCGAAAAACAATATATTCTCTTGAGGCTTGCCGGTCAACAGGGATTAGAACGGGCAGGGGCAGACGAGATCGAGGGCCACGCCGGTGCCCGGATGGACGAAGGCCAGTCTCTCGGCATGCAGCGCGAGGCGCGGGCGGGCGGCAAGCGCCTCGCCGGTGGCGTAGAATTCGTCGCCCAGAATGGGATGCCCGGTTTCGGCAAGGTGCACGCGCAGCTGGTGCGAACGCCCGGTCTGAGGTGTCAGCGCAAGGCGCGCGATGGATCCGCGGCCGGACAAGGTCTCGTACCGCGTGATGCTGGGCTTGCCAATCTCCTGGTCTACCTTCTGGAGCGGGCGTCTCGGCCAGTCGGTGATCAGCGGCAAGCTGATCTCGCCGGCGGCGGGGTGCGGCGCGCCCCACACATCGGCGATATAGCGCTTCTGCACTTCTCCGCGCGCGAACAGGCCGGACAGGGCGCGCTGCATGTCCTTGCCCCGCGCGAGCAGCAAAAGGCCGCTTGTCGCCATGTCCAGCCGGTGCACGGTCAGCGCGTCCGGGTAAGCCGCCTGCGACCGCGACAGGGCGCAGTCCGCCTTGTCCTCGCCTCGTCCCGGTACCGACAGAAGCCCCGGGGGCTTGTCCACGGCAACCAGGAATTCGTCGGCATGGACAATTTCCAGTCGCGTCTTTGGCGGCGCGTAGTCCGTCATGCCGGAAGTCCCGGCAGTGTGAGACAGAAGGCCGTCCCGGTGTCTCCGGTCTCTGCAAGTGCAAGTTCGCCGCCGAGCGCCTCGGCCAGTTCATGCGCGATCACCAGGCCAAGGCCGGTGCCGTTGGCGCGGGAGGAACCCGCAAAAGGCCGGAACAGGTTCGCGCGCGCCTTCTCCGGCAGGCCGGGTCCATTGTCGCGGAACTCAATGGCACGGCTGGTCAGCGATACACGGATCTGCGGATTAGCCGTCGACGCCTGCGCCAGCGCTTCAGCGGCGTTTCGGATAAGGTTTGCGGCGATCCGGTGCAGGTATTCCGCATCGCTCTCGATCATCAAGTCGGCGGGAACATTCGCTTCGAAATCAGCCCCGCCGACGTTAAGCGCTTCGTCTGCGGCTTCCAGGAAAATCGTCCGCAGGGTGACGGGCTGCAGCCGCGGCGGGCGCGGCGCCGACTTGCCATAGTCGAGCGTTGCCGTGGCAAGTTCTATGGCGCGCTCCAGTGCGCGTTCAAGCCGCGGTGCAGCCCGTTTCACGCGTGGGTCATCTGACTTCGCCAGCACGTCCGACACGAGCTGCGCCGAGGCGAGCGAATTGCGCAGGTCATGATTGATCTTGGCAACGGCGCTGCCAAGCTCGGCAAGATGCGAGCGCTGCCGGAACGCATCTGCCACTGCCTCCTCCATGCCCGACAGTGCGTTCTGCGCCCGACCGATTTCGTCGCGCCGCTTCGTCGGCGAGAGGCGCCGCGTCCAGCTGCCGGGGTCGCGGCTGAACTGCTCGACACTCACCGTTACCCGTTTCATCGGTCGCACGACCAGCATGTCCAGCACCGCATAGATAAGGACCGCCGCGGCAAGCGCGATGATCAGCGAAATGAAGGCAATCCGCCACGCAAAGGCGACGAGCGAGGCTTTCAGGGGGGATTGGGGCACCACGATCTCGATCACGCGGCCCTCGGCGGAACCTTCGGCGAAGACGACAAGCATCTCGCCCTCCGGCGCAAAATACTCCGACAGCGTGGCAAGGACGCGCCCGGCAGGTGTCGATCCTCGAAGGTCGACAAGGCGCATCGTGCCTTCGATCGGCGCCTGCGGCGCGAGGAGCTGGATATGCATCTCGTCCTCGATCTCGGCGACCGCGAACACTTCTGCCTTCATCAGCAGGCTTTCCGAAAGCTCGTCAGAAACTTCCCGCATGGGCGCCGCATCAAGGGCGAGGGCCGCGATCCGCGCTGCGGCCACGCGCTCCTCCAGCCACTGCGTGCGCAAGTTGCTGGCCGCCGGGATGAAAATCAGGAATTCGGTAAACAGGATCGCGCCCAGCGTGATCGCAAACAGGCGCGCCGACAGTCCGTCTGTCAGTCGCCTCATGCCCTGCGGCGGCGTCGGTGCGGGGGCAGGTTCGGGCGCGGTCACGCCTTTACGCTTAGGCGAAATTGGCGGGAAGGGGAACGGGGCGGCTCAGGGAAGACGTTGCAGCAAACCAACCAGCGCGCGGGCCGGTTTGCCGAAAACGCTGGGCGTGAAATAGGCCGATGCAGCACGCTTCACCGCCTCGGCGCGGGTCGGATAGGGCGAGATGAAGTTCGTCAGCGCAGTCAGCTTCAGGCCATTCGACATGGCCACCGAGACGAGCTGCAGGATATCGCCGGCCCCGTCGCCGGCAATCGAGGCGCCGACCAGCTTGCCCTTGTGCAGCACAAGTTTGGCCTCGCCGAGCGTACGGTCCTCGGCGATGGCACGGTCATTGTCATGGAACGGGAAGGCCGATGTCTTCACGCTGTCGCCAAACTTCGCGCGCGCTTCTGCTTCGGTCAGCCCGATCTGCGCGATCTCCGGAGAGGTATAGGTTACCGCCGGCACCGGCAGGCTCGCCGCTGTGCTGCCCTGCTTGAAGAAGGCGCGCCGGATGAAAACTGAGGCATGCCAGCCCGCAACATGTGTGAACTGCTCGCGTCCCGCCACGTCGCCCAGCGCCCAGACACGCGGATTGCTCCTTGATCGGAGCGTCTCGCTGACGGTGAGGCCGGCCGGTGTATGGTCCACGCCGCCCTTGGCGAGATCCAGCCCGTCGAGCACGGCGCGGCGACCGAGCGCCACCAAAAGGTGCGTGCCCTCCACCGCCGTCTCGCCGCCCGGCCCTTCGGCATGTACCGTGATCCGGCCGGCTACGCCCGATACGCGCGCCGCCTTGTGGCCTTGAAGTATCGTGACGCCTTCGCCGCGCAGGGCCTCCACAGCAAGCTTGGCATGCCCCTGATCCGCGCGGCCCAGCGCGCGGCCCATCTCCAGCACGGTGACCTTCGCCCCGAGTCGCACGAAGGCCTGCGCCAGTTCAAGCCCGATCGGTCCGCCACCAAGCACCACAAGGTGCTGCGGAAACTCAGGCAGGGAAAAGATGGTTTCGTTGGTCAGATAGGGCAGGTCGGCGAGTCCGGGGATCGGCGGAATGAAAGCGCGGCTCCCCGTCGCTACGATTATCCGCCGGGCTTTCACGCGCGCGGTATCCGACACGACCGTATTGCGGTCCTCGAACCGCGCGGCTTCGCGGATGACCGTGCAGCCAAGCCCTTCGAACCGTTCCTGGCTGTCGACCGGCGCAATCGTCTCGATGGTCTTGCGGATGTGCGCCTTGACGCCGTTCCAGTCGACCGTGGCCGGCGCCAGCGTCACACCATATCTGGCCGCCTCACTCGGCGCATGCGCCGCCTTGGCGCAGGAGAGCAACGCCTTCGAAGGCACGCAGCCATAGTTCAGGCAGTCCCCGCCCATCTCGTGCTTCTCGAACAACACGACCTTTAGGCCCAGCATGGCCGCGCCTGCCGCGGCAGAGAGTCCGCCGGAGCCCGCCCCGATGACGCACAGATCAGCCTTCAGTGTACGGACATCAGGCATCAGGCAGGGACCTTCTTTGGAAAGAATTTCTTGTAGGCAACCGGCAGCAGCGAGACGAGACCCAATGCGAGGAAAGCGGGCACGAAGTTTGCGGCCAGGGAGCCGATATCCGGCGTGCCGCCTTCAAGCAGGGTGCCTTTCACTGCTGCGCCGATCCAGGTGTAAGCCAGTGTGCCCGGTATGATGCCGAAGAACGTGGTGAGCAAATAGTCGCTGTATTTCGCGCCAAGCAGGCCGGGGGCTATGTTGACAGCGGCAAACGGGAAGACCGGGATCAGGCGCAAGGCAAACATGTAGGAGACCGGGTTTTCCGCAAAACCGGCGCGCATCCTCTCGATGAAGGGTCCGGCGACATCCCGCAGGACCGCTCCGATCGAGGTCTTCGACGCAAAGAAGAGGATCGACGCCCCGATCGTTGCCCCGATCACGGTCGCGGGCGTCCCTAAGACCAGTCCGAACAGGAACCCGCCCGCAATGGTCAGCGCGCTGCCCGGAACCATGAAGGTCGTTGCGGCGGCATAAATCAGGATGTAGCCGGCAAACACGATCAGGAAATTCTCTTTCACCATCGCGTCGAGCGACACCGCATTGGCCGAGAGGGCGTCCAGCGTCAGGTACTCATGCCATCCCTGCGACAGCGCGAGGCCGAGACCGAGGAGGATCACGTAGACCGGCCAGAGCCGGACCCAGAGAGCGGTGGGTTTGGAATTCATGGTTTCACGGTCTTCTTGAGTTTCGCTGCATCATTGAGCGACCAGTCATACTGGTAGCGCACGATTTTCGGATTGGCGCGGATTTTCTTGGCCAGGTCGGGCTCG
>CALGEF010000343.1 GCA_937881755.1 uncultured Acidobacteriota bacterium | reverse complement strand
AGCTGCCACTCAGTACGGCGCGCGGCTGGCAATCGCGTGCGAACCGGGCGCAAGCCCCGGACCCGGGTCAGCCGCTCCGCTACGGCCACTTGTTGCGCCCCTCCAAACCGGTGCATGCTCATCCTGGGAGGACAACCGGATGAAACTGACGCGGCGCCATATACTTTTCGCAGCGGCCGGCACAGGCCTCGCCGCCGGGGCCGTCGCGGTGCAGAAAATCGGCTGGGACAGCAGGTCCTTCACCCGCAAGGGCTATGTCGAAGGCGCCCCGCAGGCCCCGCCCGGCGAAGCCAGCTGGATGAACTGGGCGGGCACAGAGCGCGCCACACCGCAGCAGATCGCCTTCCCGGAAAGCGTCGAGGCCGTCGCCAATACGATCAGTAACGCCAGGGGCCGCGTCCGCCCGGTCGGCAGCGGCCATTCCTTCACGGGCCTTGCGACCACCGAAGACACGCTGGTCATGGTCAACGCCCTGTCCGGCCTGCTCAGCTATGACGCTGCGACCGGCGAAGCCCGCTTTGGCGCCGGCACACCGCTCTTCCAGGTCAGCGAAGAACTGGCCGCGAAGGGCCGCGCCTTCGACAACCAGCCCGACATCGACTCGCAAACCCTCGCCGGCGCCTTCGCCACCGCAACGCACGGCACCGGCAATGACCTGCCCGCCCTGCACGACAACCTTACCGCCTTCCAGATGGTCACCGCCGACGGCAGCCTGCGCGATGTCACGCGCGCGTCGGATCCGGACCTGTTCGAAGCGGGAAAGGTCTCCCTCGGCGCGCTCGGCGTGATGACCGCGTTCACGCTGCGCACCGTGCCCGCCTACCGCCTGAAGCGTACTGTCACGGTCGAGGATTCCAGGGACTTCCTCAGGCGCCTAGGGCAGACGGCCAGTGCACACCGCAACTTCGAGTTTTACTATTTCCCCCACACCGGCCTCGTCGCCAGCATTGTGCACGATCTGACAGATGCACCGCCTACGGAGGCTGGCGGCGGCGATGACGACGAATTCCTGCAGGGCCTGAAGACGCTGCGCGACGAACTCGGCTGGGCGCCCTGGCTGCGAAGGACGATTGCGCGGTCGCAGTTCCCAAAGGGCATCGTCGAAGAGCGCGTGAACGAGTCGCGCGTCCTCCTCTCGACCGTCCGGCCGACCCGTTTCATCGAGATGGAATACCACCTGCCGCGCGGGCGCGGCCCGGAGATGGTCGAACGCGTGATGCGCAAGCTTGACGAGCGCGGCGAAATTTTCTTCCCGATGGAATATCGCCACATCGCGCCCGACACGGCCTGGCTCAGCCCCTTCAATGCCGGGCCCAGCGCCTCCATCGCCATCCATGCAGCCGCCGATGAAGGCTACGACTATTTCTTCTCCGACTTCGAACCGATGTACCGCGAAGCGGGCGGCCGCCCGCACTGGGGCAAGCTGCACTCGCTCGGCCGCGCCGAACTGACGCAGCTTTATCCGGAATACGAACGCTTCCTCGCCCTGCGCCGCCAGCTCGACCCCGGCGGAAAGTTCCTGAACGCGCATCTGGCCAGGCTGTTCGGAGAGAGTTTCGATGGTTGAGATTTCGCGCCGCACCCTGATGATCGGCGGCGCAGGCCTTGCGGGAGCAGCAATTGTGATGACGAAACCCGGCGACGAGAGCGGACCGCGCGATCCCTATTTCCTGGGCCTCCAGGCCGCCCTGGACGAAGCCGGCATCGCCTCGCCGACGCTGGTGGTCGACAAGGCGCGCCTTGACGCCAATATCGACACGCTGATCAGCCATCTGCCGCCCGGGATGGCCTACCGGATCGTCGCAAAATCCCTGCCTTCGCTCGACCTTATCGCCCACATCCGCCAGCGCTCCGGATCCGGCCGGCTGATGACGTTCAACCAGCCCATGCTCACGGCCCTCAGTAAGGCCATGCCGGACGCCGACCAGCTCCTCGGCAAGCCCCTGCCGGTGGCCGCCGCGCGCAGTTACTTTCAGTCGCTGGCGCCAGAAGACGCCGCTGCCGCGGCGAACATCCAGTGGCTGATCGACACGCCCGAACGCCTCAGTCAGTACCGGGAGCTCGCGCGGGCGGCCGGGCAGACGCTGCGCATCAATCTCGAACTCGATGTCGGCCTGCACCGGGGCGGGCTCGAGGCCGGCGACACGCTGAGAGCCATGCTGGAGACGCTGCGGGACTCGCCGGAGCTCAGTTTTTCGGGCTTCATGGGCTACGAGCCGCATCTGGCGGCGCTGCCCGAAGCGCTGGGCTGGCGCGAGCGCGCCAGGTCCGGGGCCTGGCGGCGCTATGGCGAGGCGCTGGCGCTGGCGGCTGAAGTTCTGGGCGCCGAAACGGTCGCGGGCCTCGTGCGCAACGCGGCCGGCAGCCCCACCTACCGGTATTATCAGTCCACGGAAGTGGCCAACGAAATCTCGGCCGGCTCCTGCCTCGTCAAGCCGACGCATTTCGACACGCCCTTGCTGGAGCCTCACCTGCCCGCCAGCTTCATCGCGGCGCCCGTGATCAAGTCCATGCCACAAACCCGCCTTCCCGGGCTGGAGTTTGCGGCAGAGGGTCAGCGCGCCTGGGACCCGAACAGCTCCCGCACGGTCTTCACCCATGGCGGCAACTGGATGGCCGATCCGGTCGATCCGCCGGGCCTTTCCTACAACAAGACCTTCGGTCGCTCGTCCAATCAGGAAATGCTCACCGGCGGACACAACCTGGCGATCGAACCGGATGAATTCGTATTCTTCCGGCCCCACCAGAGCGAGGCCGTATTCCTCCAGTTCGGCGACGTCGCTGTCTTCGAGGACGGGCGCATTACGCAGCGCTGGCCGGTATTTGCTGCCTCGGCCTGAGGCCCGCACCACGTAGTTTTCCCGATTGCCGCCCGCCGGGGCGCCCCGCGTATGCCTCGTCCTGCGCCAGGGTCAGGAGGGCCGGAAGATGGATGGCAGTTTCCGGACGGGCCGGCCAGAGCCGGCGCCCGGCCAGTACGCGGACCCCGCTTTCCGGCGCTGTGTTGAGTCCTTTCTCGATACGGCCCTCACCGAAGAGTTGCGCGCTGCCGGCCGCGTCACCACCGGTCTCAGATCTGCGCCGGAGGCGTGTGCCGTATGGCGGGAAAAGCTGTGCGAGCGCGGATGGCTTGCGCCGACCTGGCCCACAGAACATGGCGGCGCGGGCTGGAGCACGCAGCAGCGCCTCTATTTCGAGAATGCCTGCGTCGCAAGAGACGCGCCGATGCTGCAGTCCTCCGGCGTGCGCACCATCGGTCCGCTGATCATCGAGGAGGGCTCACCCGAACAACAGGCGCGCTACCTGCCGGCTATCCTCAGCGGCGCGCATGAGTGGTGCCAGGGTTTTTCAGAACCGCAGGCCGGTTCGGACCTGTCGGCGCTGACGCTGCGCGCCGAACGCGGCAGCGATGATTTCATCCTCTCCGGCAGCAAGCTGTGGAAGAGCTTTGCCCAGTACGCGACCCACATGTTCCTGCTTGCGCGATGCGACCTGCAAAGCACCGGCGGCGCAGGACTGGTCTTCCTGCTGGTGGAGATGGACCGGCCCGGCATCACCGTGAAGCCGATACGCTTCATCGACGGCGACTGCGAGACCAACGAGGTGTTCTTCGACCGCGTCCGAACGCCGGTTGCGGACCGTATCGGGGATATCGGCGCGGGTTGGAAAGTGGCCAGGCGCCTGATGGCGATCGCCCGGTCCAACAACACCACCACCGGCCTCCTGCGCCGGGCGTTGCGTGCGGCGCAGCGCGGCGTGATGGGCCAGAGCGGCGACGACGGCCCGCTGCGCACGAAACTCGCATCGCTCGCGCGTCAGGTCGATGAGTTCGAAGCCTTCGAGATCCATGTCAGTGCGGGCAGGATTGGCGTCGCCGGAGGACCTGCAACTTCCGCCCTGAAGCTCATCGCGACGGAGCTGCATCAGACGATCACCGAAGCGGGCCTGGAATCGGCTGCGGACAGCGACTTTGCGCAGGCGAAATATTTTGCGACACGCGCCGCGACCATCTACTCCGGCACCAGCCAGGTGCACCGGAACATTCTCGCCCAGGCAATCGGCTGTCCCTGACGCCCCGGCTGCTAAAGGCGGGGATTTTCCGGGTTCGCCGCGCTCGCCCGCTGCCCCCCGGCAAAGACAGGTCGTCAACTGCGATAAAAATGAGAATGAACAGACTGCGGACGATAAGATCCAGGGCACAGTCCGGCAGGATCAGTCGTCCCGGCGATCGTAAGTTCTGTCCTCGCGGCTGTCACAATCATCGTCTCGTTCGCGCCGCAGTTCCTCACCGGAGGGCGGACAGAACTGATTTTTGCACACACAGGAGCCCTTCTGGCAGCTTGAACCAGGGGACATCCCCCCGGCGGACTGCCCGCCCGCCTCCGCCGGTGATTGCAGCCGCCGCCTTGCTTTTGCGCCCTTCGGCTTAACATATCCGCATCAACGCAGCGCCCGCCACCGGACCGTGCGACGCCGTCAGCGCGTTGTTTTTCGGGTCCTTTCAGCGCGGACCCCGGAGGAACAGATCATGTTGGCCAGCCCGAAAACACCGCGCTGGATCAGGGCCGAACGCGAAGGCATCCACCTGCCCACGACCGACTGGTGGATCGATCCGTCCCGGCCGGCGGCGAATGCACTCGTCACCCACGGTCATGCCGACCATGCGCGCGGCGGGCATGGCCAGGTCTGGGCGACCGGTGCCACACGAGATATCATTGAGCTGCGCTACGGAGCGCTGACGGGCGGGCGCGGTCTCGACTACAACGAACCCGTGGACATCGGCGATTGCATCACCGCGACGTTCCTCCCGGCAGGCCATGTGCTCGGCTCTGCGCAGATCCTTCTGGAACGACAAGGTGAGCGCATCATCGTGACCGGAGACTACAAGCGCCGCCCGGATCCGACCTGCGCGCCCTTCCAGCCGACGCCGTGCGACATCCTGATCACCGAAGCGACGTTCGCCCTGCCGATCTTTACGCACCCGCCGATCGAGCGCGAGATCGCACGCCTCCTCGCCGCCCGGGAGGCCAATCCGCAACGCTCCATCCTGATCGGCGCCTATGCGCTCGGCAAGGCCCAGCGGGTCATAGCTGAGCTTCGCCGGGCCGGTTACCACGAGACGATCTGGCTGCACGGCGCCATGGTCGCCATGTGCGAGCTGTATCAGCGGCATGGCATCGAACTCGGTCCCCTTGCGCTGGTGAGCGAGGCAAGCCGGGACGCGCTCAAGGGCAAGATCATCGTCTGCCCACCCTCCTCCCTCAACTCGGCCTGGGCACGCCGGCTGCCAGACCCCGTCAATGCAATGGCGTCCGGCTGGATGCGGGTGAGGCAGAGGGCGGTCCAGCGCAATGTGGAGTTGCCGCTGATCATTTCTGACCATTGCGACTGGAACGAGTTGACCGGTACGATCCTCGAGCTTTCGCCGGAGGAGACCTGGATCACGCATGGCCGGGAAGATGCGCTGCTGCACTGGTGCGCGCTGCATCAGCTACGCGCCCGCGCGCTCGACCTGGTCGGCCGCGAAGAGGACGACACCGGGTGATGGAACGTTTCGCCCGGCTGCTGACCGATCTCATCTATACGCGTTCGCGCATCAGCAAGCTGGCCTTGCTGGCGGATTATCTGCGCACGGCGCCTGATCCCGATCGGGGCTGGGCACTTGCCGGCCTCACGGGTGAACTGAGCTTTCCGTCAATCAGGGCCGGCATCGTTCGTGATCTGATCAGGGAGCGCGTCGATCCTGTCCTCTTTGCCCTGTCACGGGATTTTGTTGGCGATACCGCGGAAACCGTCAGCCTGCTCTGGCCTGCGCCGCCGGGGCCGGTGCCGCCCTCCCCGGCCGTCAGTGAAGCCGTCGCCTTGCTCAGCGCGGCAACGCGGGCGACGGCAAAGCCGGTCCTTGCCGGCCTGCTTGACCGGCTCGACGAAGATGGCCGCTTTGCGCTTTTGAAACTGGCAACAGGCGCCTTGCGGATCGGCGTTTCGGCGCGGCTCGCGAAGACGGCTTTCGCGCAGACCTTCAGCGTTCCGCTTGATGATGTCGAAGAGATCTGGTACGCCCTGCGCCCGCCGTATACGGATCTGTTTTCCTGGGCCTGCGGCGCTGCCGAGAAACCTGACATCACGTCCCGGCCCGTCTTCCGCCCGTTCATGCTGGCCAATCCCCTTGAGGATGGCGTGCTCGATCTGGCGGACTATGCGGCGGAATGGAAATGGGACGGCATCCGCATCCAGATAGTTCATGCGAGCGGTGAAACCCGGCTGTTCAGCCGCGGCGGCGAAGACATCACTGCCAGTTTCCCGGACATCGCCCGCGCCTTTGCGCATGAAGGCGTGCTCGACGGCGAACTTCTGGTACGCGGCGGCGCGCAAGGCGGCGAGGCGGGCGGCGCGGCAAGCTTCAACGCGCTCCAGCAAAGGCTGGGCCGGAAGGTAGTCCCGGCAAACCTGCAGGCGGAGTATCCGGCCTTCGTGCGTCTCTATGATGTGCTGTTCGACCGCGGTGAAGACCTGCGCCGCCTGCCCTGGTCTGACCGGCGGGTGCGCCTTGAAACCCTGGTTTCGCAACTTAACCCCGGCGCCTTTGATATTTCTGCCCTGATCGAGGCGGGCGACTTCGACGAACTCGCTGACCTGCGCGCCGCAGCGCGCGCGACAGACATCGAAGGCCTGATGCTGAAGCGCCGCGACAGCCCCTACGAAGCTGGCCGCAAGGCAGGGCTCTGGTACAAATGGAAACGCGAACCGCTCACGGCTGATTGCGTGATGATGTATGCGCAGCGCGGCTCCGGCAAACGGTCGAGCTTCTATTCGGACTATACGTTCGGCTGCTGGACGGCGCCGGAATCCGAAGGCGGCGTGCTGCTGCCTGTCGGCAAGGCCTATTCCGGGTTCACCGATGAGGAACTGCGCTGGCTCGACGGTTTCGTGCGCAGGCATACGG
>CALGEF010000342.1 GCA_937881755.1 uncultured Acidobacteriota bacterium | reverse complement strand
ACGAAGGATCGCAACCCATTGCAAGCCTTCATGATCTTTTGATTCAGGCTCTAAAGGACATCGTGCGCACCAGGGTGATCTTGACCGACATCGATAATTGGAAAGCGGCGATCGAAGCCCGCAAGAAGTATTGCCTGGAGGCGCGCCCGGTTGACACCATCATGGCCATAAAGGGATTCGTAAATCCGGAATGGTTGGTTGAGATCGAGGTCGATGCCGTCATCGCAGATGCTCCAGAGTGACAAAACTCAGACGTGAACTGATGCGGTGGATGCCCCCACCCAGCGGCATCGTGTATGCCATGACGTGTGTGAATACTGTAAAACATTTCACACAATGGGGCCTATCGTTCCCGTTCGCCGCCGCGATCGTGCCCCCGGCCTTTCGCCCGATCTCGTTCAGCAGAAAGCGCTTCGCGGATAGACTGGCTCATGGGCGCATAGTCGGCGGCCTGGGCTTGGCGTGAAGCGTCCATCCACCGTGCACGATCGATTTTTTCGAGGTCGAGGCTGTGTCCTGCCTCGCCTGCGAGCTGCTTCAGGTACTGGAGCTGCGTGCGGCCGTTGCCTTCCCGGAAGGGATGGACGTAGTTGACATCGCCCATGACCAGCCCGACCTGCTTCGCAAACTCGTCCCCGCCGAGCCCGCGAAAGCACCTGGCGACGACGATGCGTTTATGGATGTCGGCCATACCGGTCTCGATGAAACGGACGGTCTGGAACTGGCTCCCGTCTTTGCTGATCTCGACGGTCCGGACCTGGCCGGCCCAGTCGTAGACATCCTGGAAGAGATGGCCGTGGATTGCCTTCAGATGGGCGAGATCGAAATTCCCTGTGGGAATACCTTGCTCGGCCCGGTTCCGGACATGGAGCCGCTCGGCCTTATCGAGCGTATCGGGGTCTCGAATATCGAGTTTGTTTCGAAGGACGATGAAATCCGGCGGATAACAGTAGACCGGATCGCTCATTCGGCAGCGCGAACGCCCGGCTGATTGGCGAAGAGGGCGTTGATATGGTCACGGCGCCGTTCGAAGGACCAACCTTCGCGCTCGAACATCGCGAACATTTCCTTCTCGTCGGCGGAGAGAGGATTGCCCTCGAGCGCCTGCAAATGCTCGGCCTCAGCGCCGCGCTTATGCCGGGCGGCTGTTTCGAGACGATCGCGCATGGGAAGTGATTGAGTCATAGCAGGAATATAACACATTTTTGCGAGCGGTCCCAATGGAAACCCCTGCCGTAGACGGGCCTTGGCTGCTCGGGCGTCGGGGCCAGGGCAGGCCTTTGTGGGGACCAGGCGGATAGCTTCGCCGAACTCGCCGTCGGTGAAAGCAAGCATGAACTGGGCTTGGCGATTGGTCAGGGGCTTTGGACCGACGCCGAATCAGCGCCTGACGCGGAAGGCGGTTATTTCCAGTCGCCCAAGGTCGCTTTCGGCAGGCCCAGATGATCGCGCAAGGTGGTCCCCGTGTAGTCCTTCCGGTAGATGCCGCGCCGTTGCAGCTCCGGCACCACGTGGGTCACGAAATCCTCGAAGGAGCCGGGGAGCCAGGAGGGGCCGATGACGAAGCCGTCGCAGGCGGGCGCCGTGAACCATTCCTCCATGATGTCGGCGATCTCCTTCGGGCCGCCGACCCAGGCGTGGTTCAGGCGGCCGCGGCCGGTCAATTGCATGAAGTCGCGCGGTGTCGGGTTCTTGACGCCTTGCTGCACCACCCGGTCCCGGAGCGCCTGAATGCCGGAAAGCCCGGCCATGTCCGCGTCGGTAAAAGGCTCGTCCATGCCCTTGGCGCCGAAGTCGTAATTCAGGGCTTCCGAGAGCAGGGAGAGCGAGTCGGTGTCGTTCGGCAGGGTGTCGTAGAAGGCGCGCTTGTCCTCCGCTTCGGCTTTGGTCGCGGCGGCGATCGGGAAGCCCAGCGCCGCGATCTTCATGTGGTCCGGGTCGCGGCCGCCGGCGGCGCAGGCGGCTTTCAGCGAATCGTAGCTGCGCCTGGCGATCTCGAAGGTCGGGAAGGCGGTGAACAGGAGTTCGCCCCAACGGGCGGCGAAAGTCTGGCCGCGGCCGCTGGCGCCCGCTTGGATCAGCACCGGCCGGCCCTGGGCGGAGCGCGGCACGGTGAAGGGGCCGCGGGTCTTGTAGAAGGGGCCGTCATGGTCCAGCCGGCGCACGCTGCCGGGCTTCGCGAACACGCCGTGCTGCTTGTCCAGGACGATCGCGTCCTCGTCCCAGCTATCCCAGTGGCCGAGCACGGCCGCCATGAAATCGTCCGCCCGGTCGTAGCGGACGTCGTGATCGATCACCTTGTCCCGGCCCATGTTTCGGGCCTCGTTGTCGTTGACCGAGGTCACGACATTCCAGGCCGCGCGCCCATTGCTCATCAGGTCGATGGTCTGGAACAGGCGCGCCACATGGAAGGGCTGGTGGTATGTCGTGGAGTATGTGGCGCCGAGGCCGAGCCGCTCCGTGCCCATCGCCATGGCCATCAGCACGGCTGTCGGGTCCATCTTCACGGCCCGGATGCCATGCTCGATCACATGGGCATGGTCGCCGAGATACATGTCCGGCATGGCGAGGCGGTCATCGAAGAAGCCGATGTCGAACTTGCCGTGCTCCAGCACCTTGCCGATGTGCTGGTAATAGGCGGCGGAGGTGAAATCGGCGCGGGCGTCGGGATGGCGCCATGCGGCGGGGATGGTCGTGCAGTTCTGGGCCTGCAGGAATGCGACCAGCTTGATCTCGCGGCTCATTTGAAGCCCTCCGGTATGCCGACTGTGAAGCCCCGCGCCTGCTCGTAGCCCCAGGCGGCGCGGAGCGCGGCCGCTTCCTGGCCATCGGCCGCGACGAACTGGGCCGAGAGCGGCAGGCCGCCGTTGGAGAAGCCCGTCGGCACGGAACAGGCGCACATCTCCGCCATATTGACGACCCGGGTAAAGAGCGCCGGCGTCTTCGACTGGTCGATCTCGGCGACGATCGGCGCCGGCGTCGCGACAGACGGAGTCAGCAGCGCGTCATAGCCGGCGAGCGCCGCATGAAAATCCATCTTGATCTTGCGTTGCGCGCGCTTGGCCAGAATGTAATCGCTCGACGATGTTCCCCGGCCGGCGCTGAGCCGCGGCCGCACGTCCTTGTCCAGGGGCGCGTTCGGATCGTCGATCAGATGCGCATAATGGGCATAGCCCTCGGCATAGATGATGTCGCCGAGCGGGCCCGCCATTGACGCGATTCCGACCGGCAGGTCGATCTGAGCCACCTGCGCGCCGGCGGCCGCGATGGTCTTGAGGGCGAGGTCGTAGGCCGCGAGCACTTCCGGATCGACGCTCTCGCGGTCCCGGTCGGGCATGGCGGCGATGCGCATGCCGGCGAGGCCGAGCTTCAAGGTCGCCTCGGGCGCTGTATAGGGCGGCCGGTACGTCAGGGGATCGTTGGCGTCGGGACCGGCGAGCGCGGCATAGAGCAAGCTCGCGTCCTCGACCGAGCGCGTCATCGGGCCGGGGGTGTCCAGGCTCTCCGCCAGCGGCAGCACGCCGTGGACGCTGAACCGGCCGAGAGAGGTCTTGAGGCCGACATGGCCGCACCAGGCCGCCGGCAGGCGCACGCTGCCGCCCGTATCCGTGCCGATCGCCGTCGTCGCGAGCCCGGCGGCGACCGCGACGCCCGACCCGGAGCTGGAGCCGCCCGGCGCCCGGTGCGTCACGGCGTCCCATGGATTCCAGGGCGTGCCGAGCAAGGTGTTGGTGCCCCAGCCGCCCATGGCGAACTCGACCGTGTGGGTCTTGCCGATGACGATCATCCCGGCCTCGAGCGCGCGCCTGGCGATGGTCGCCGTGTAGGCCGATATCCGACCGGCGTTGGCCTTCGTGCCGCCCTTCGTCTCCCGGCCCTCGATCTCGATCAGGTCCTTCAGGGCGATGGTGACGCCGTGCAGCGGCCCGATGCGCCAGCCCCGGCGGATGGCGTCGGTCGCGGCGGCGGCGGCGGCGCGGGCGTCCTCGGCATAGACCTCCGTGAAGGCGTGCAGCTTCGCGCCATGCCGGTCGATGCGCGCCAGTTGCGCCTCGACGACGGCGCTCGGAGTGAGGGAGCCGTCCTGGAAGGCGCGGCCCTGGGCTGCGGCGGTCAGAAACGCGGGGT
>CALGEF010000341.1 GCA_937881755.1 uncultured Acidobacteriota bacterium | reverse complement strand
GCCATCTCGCCTTCGACCTTCAGCCCGAGGGTGTCGCGGTAGAATTTCAGCATGTCGGCCCTGGAAGCCCGGGCGGGTGCTTTTTTTGAACTTTTAGGTTTCGTGGCCATGCGATGTGCCTCCCTGACCCCTTATGTCGCCGCAAAATTGCAGCGACAAGTCAGATCATCGTTGTCAATTTGCAGAGCTGCGTTCCGGAGTCAGGAGAACGATCTCCCCCGGATAGACGAAAGCGAGCTTGTCGCGTGCCAGAGCCTCGACATAATCGGCATCCACCGACCCGGGCGTGAGCCGACGGATGTCCGTTTTCAGACGCACAATCTCTGCCTGCATGGACGCAAGTTCACGTTCGCGCGTTTCAAGCTCGATCTGCGAATCAGTCCAACGGCCCAGGCCCTTCTCCCCCGCGAAGGCGTGGTAGGCAAAATAGAGCACCAGAAGACTGAGCCCGAGAGCCTGAAGACGTGACACCATGGAATCACTGGTAAACGGAGCGGGTAACCAATCCCTTACCGGCCAAGCGCCACCTTCAGCCGGATGGCGCGCTCCCCGGGATCTGTCGCTGTCAGGTCAAGCCATTGCCGGTCGTTCAGGAAATATTCGAAATCCCCGGGCACCTGGGCAAAATCGAGCCGGACGGGAAGCAGTTTCCGCTTGTACTTGTCTGCGATGTAGAGTTCGCGGCGCACATTGTCGGACTGGAACGCTTCAGCCGTGCACATCAGGCAGAACGTGTCCGAAGCGCGAATCGCACGCACGATCATCCCGGCCCTGCTGGCGCCGGCCTGCAACTCTTCGCGGTCGATCCAGACATCCCGGCCCGCTGCTTCCACTTCGGCGACCAGCGGATAGACGATGTCGCCATTGCTGCGCGAATATGAGACGAACACCTGCGCGGGCGTTTCGTTGAACAGGTCGTCTTCTCCGGCCACTTCGCTTGCAGCCGGCTCCGGAACCGGCGGCGCGGGCGCCGGCGCGGCGGTTGCCGGTTCAGGTTCGTCCGCTTGCGCGCTTTTCCGGCCGCCCGGAAAGCCGCCCAGAGCACCTACCAGAGCACCGGCTACGCCGCCCCATGCGATTGCGGCTGCGCCAAGAAGAAGAACCGGCGCTGCCGGCATGGTCAGGAACCCGAGCGAGCCGAACGCTGCGGCCGTCACCAATCCCACAAGCAAGGCGGCACCGGCCGAAAACTCCGATCTGCCGGAACCGCGCTCCACCTTCGGCGGCAATGCGCCCGCTTCCGGCGCGGCCCGGGGCGGTGCCGGATCGCCGCCGCCGGGGGTTACCGCCGCTTCCCGCCGCTGCGCCTCCATCGCCCGGTCAATCGCCTGCGCGGCGTCCACGATCTTCCCGACGCCCGCCCCGTGCGCCGACGCCAGCGACAGGTCGATCGTCCCGATATCGCCGAGGCCGCAAGGCAGCAGGGTGTGATCGAGCTGCGCGAAGATCAGCCGCCCTTGTGCCCACGCATCAATCGCGCGGTTCGTGAACAGGATCTGCTTTAAGGAAGACTGCGCAGACTTCGACCACAGCGCCAGCGTGATCTCCTGATACCGCGCCGGCGGAAAGGCCAGCGTCTCGTCCGCACGGCGAACCTGGTAACCGCGTTGTTTCAGCAACGCCTCTGTTTCCGCCGCCGCAGCGTCGTCTGCGTCAGATGCCAGCAGGTAGATCAGGCGCATGCCGCAAGCCCCGCGCTCAGCCGATTAAATGACTGTAACATGAAGAAAAGCGGCGGTCGCGTTTCGGATATTTAATCCAGGTCAGCCGGCGTTGATGCGCGAAAGTCCGGCATAAATGCCGACCGGGCCCAGTTCTTCCTCAATGCGGATGAGCTGGTTGTATTTCGCGATCCGGTCCGACCGGCTGAGCGAGCCTGTCTTGATCTGCCCGCAATTCGTGGCAACCGCGAGGTCGGCAATAGTCGTATCCTCGGTTTCGCCCGAACGGTGGCTCATGACGGCGGTGTAGCCGTGGAGGTGGGCGAGTTCGACCGCGTCCAGCGTCTCCGACAGCGTGCCGATCTGGTTGACCTTCACGAGGATGGAGTTTGCGGCGCCGCGTTGCAGGCCCATAGCCAGACGGTCAGGGTTGGTGACGAACAGGTCGTCGCCGACGAGCTGTACGCGGTCACCCAGCATCCCGGTCAGCGCGACCCAGCCGTCCCAGTCGTCTTCGGCCATGCCGTCTTCGATGGAGAGGATCGGATACCGGTCACACAGGTCCACGAGATATCTGGCGAACTGCTCGGACGTAAGCGACTTGCCTTCACCGGCGAGTTCATACTTGCCAT
Source organism: uncultured Acidobacteriota bacterium (assembly GCA_937881755.1). Classification (GTDB taxonomy): domain Bacteria; phylum Pseudomonadota; class Alphaproteobacteria; order Caulobacterales; family Hyphomonadaceae; genus Hyphomonas. The sequence goes on along the minus strand of CALGEF010000341.1, from coordinate 1,834 downwards.
TCTTGTAAAACTCCGTGGACGCCGCATCGAGCGCCAGGGCAATGTCGTCGCCCGGGCGGTAGCCGGCCTTCTCAATCGCCTTGAGGATGAAGCCGATGGCTTCATCGGTCGAGCCGATATTCGGCGCAAAGCCGCCTTCGTCTCCGACGTTCGTGTTGTGGCCAGCCTCGTGCAGCGTCTTCTTCAGCGCGTGGAACACTTCGGCGCCCATTCGCACGGAATCCGCCATGCTCTCGGCGCTGACCGGCATGATCATGAATTCCTGAATGTCGATCGGGTTGTCCGCATGCGCGCCGCCATTGATGATGTTCATCATCGGCGTCGGCAGGACGCGGGCATTCGCGCCGCCGATATACCGGTAAAGCGGCATCGAGCAGGCTTCAGCCGCCGCCTTCGATACGGCCAGCGACACGCCGAGGATGGCGTTGGCGCCGAGGCGGGATTTGTTCTCCGTCCCGTCGAGGTCGATCATCAGCAGGTCGATCATGCGCTGGTCGGTGGCGTCGAGGCCTGTCAGTTCGTTGCAGATCTCTCCGTTGACGGCGTCGACCGCCTTCAGCACGCCCTTGCCGCCGTAGCGGGACTTGTCGCCGTCGCGCTGCTCGTGGGCTTCGTAGGCACCGGTAGAGGCGCCCGAGGGAACGGCGGCGCGGCCCGTCGAGCCGTCTTCGAGCGTTACATCCACTTCAACCGTCGGGTTGCCCCGGCTGTCGAGGATTTCGCGGGCGTGAATGTCGATGATTTCGCTCATGGAATCTGTCCTTCGCGGAGGCTGTCTATCCGGTTGGCGCAGGCGTTAGAGCGCGGCGCGGTCCTCTGCAAGTCCCTTCGGACCCGCGCCCTTGCCGGGCGCAGGGCCGAAAGGCCCGCTTTCCCTTCCGGGGCCCCGAACCTCGCCCGAGCACGAGGGGGCCCCATGAGCGACCGGAGCGCTTCGCCGCGGCGCAGCCGCATGTCCGGCCGAAGACCCTGTCCGCCCGGGTGACGAAGCCGCGCGGGATGCAGGGCGCGGGCAAACAGGTCCGCCCTGAGACCCGCTGAGGCCTCATAGCACGGGCCTGCCGGGCAACCGGCAGCGGCGTGACCGCGCCGCTGAACAGGCTGGCCTCCGGAGCCGCGCCTGCCGCCTGTTCGGGGTATTGCAGGCAAGCCGGTTCCGGGCCGGTTCCGGGCCGGTTCCGGGCCGGTCCGGGCCGGTTCCGGAATGATGTCATTGCAGGCGCCGGACCCGAAAAACACAAAACCCCGCCTGTTCAGGCGGGGCTTCGTTAATGCTGCAAAGCTTGTCAGGTTCAGTCTGCCTGCGGCTCGAGGACCTGCTTGCCGCGGTAGACGCCTGTTTTCAGGTCAATGTGGTGAGGACGGCGAAGCTCGCCCGAGCTGGCGTCTTCGATATAGGTGTTCATGTCGAGCCGGTCGTGCGAGCGGCGCATGCGGGTGCGGGATTTCGACTTTTTACTCTTGGGGACGGCCATGGCACTGTTCCGAAATCTGGTTGTTCCGCGAACCCATGCGGAACGCGGGAAAGCGCGCCTGTTAACGCAGCCCGGACGCTCTGGCAAGCATCAAACGGCATGATTTTAAGGCCCGATCTTCAAACGAAAATGGCCGGCCCGAAGGCCGGCCAAGGTATGCAAGAAGGACGCCGGTGCTTTGCCCTGGCAAGAAGCCTGATTGGCTCTGCACCGGCAGTCCTGGTTAATAGAGGATTGAGTCTGAACAATGGCGCCTCAGGACCGTTGTGCGCCGTTCAGGCACAAATCCTGCCGCTGACCTGTCTCACGCCTCCGCTTACCCCCGCGCGACACCCCAATCCCTGAGGATTTCTGCGGTA
>CALGEF010000340.1 GCA_937881755.1 uncultured Acidobacteriota bacterium | reverse complement strand
TCGCCTCACGGGCCGGCCGGAACAGCTTGTGTGACGGTAAATAGACCCCGAAATGAAAAAAGAGGCGCAGCGCCGTTGCCGGCCAGCTGCGCCTCTCCACCGTTTGCAGCGTTTCCTCCCAGAAACTTGCTTGTCCATACGGCATCGAATCCCAATTCGTGTCAAGAATGTGTCGAAATATTTTCTCAGAATTTGTGATCCGAATTCGAAAATGCGCCAACCAGCGTATCTGCAACAGCCCTGGCCCCGGCCGTGAAGCTTGCCCGCAAAGATTGCGTGATGGCCGCCTCGCTTTGCAGGATCACCCCGTCATCCAGGACCTTCAAACCGTTGGCTTTGAGGGTGGCGCCGGTCGTCGTGATGTCCACGATCACATCGGCGGTCCCGGTTGACGGGGCCGCCTCGGTCGCCCCGGCGCTTTCAACCAGACGGTATTCTCCGACCGACTTCTGGGCAAAAAACCGGCGCGTCAGGCGCAGATATTTTGTGGCCACGCGGAGCCTGCGGCCATGGGATTTGCGGAAAGCGGCGCCGGCGGCCTCGAGATCGGACATCGTGTCGACGTCAAACCAGGCCTGGGGGACGGCAACCACGACATCCGCGCCGCCGAAGCCGAGCCGCTGCAGGACCTGGAAATCCTCCGGCCCGTCCTGCGCAAGGTCGTGCAGCAGGTCCTCGCCGGTGACGCCGAAATGCAGGCTGCCCTCGATCAGGCCCTGCGCGATCTCGCGGGCCGAGAGGAGGCGCACTTCCGCGTCCAGCCCGTCGATCTCGGCGGTATAGCCCCGCTCCCCGCCGATCTGGCGCAAGGGGTGGCCGATGCCGGCGAGCCAGGCTTCGGTCTGTTCCTTGAGGCGGCCCTTGGAGGGGATCGCAAACGTCAGCCGACTCATGCGTCCGTCCTCCATACACGCGCCATCCGGTCAGGGCGCACAACGCCGCCGATGCCGGTGGCGCAGACGCGGGCCCCGGAAAGGCCGGCAATCAGCCCGTCATACCGCCCGCCGGCCGCGACCGGCTGTGTGGGCGCAAGGCCTTCGGCGAGGACTTCGAACACGAAGCCGTCATAATAGGTGAACCGCCGGCCGAACCCGGCCCGGAACGACGCGGTGCGGCGCGCGCCCGGCACCAGACCGAGGATTTTCTCGACGCGGGACGCGAACGCCTCCAGCGCCGAGCTCGCGCCCGTCAGAGCGTGCGCCTTGGCGAGGGCGGACAGCGTGGCCGGAGCGTCGACCAGCGGACAATCGACATCGCGCAGCGCGAGCAGCGCCGTGCGCGCCGTCTCCGGCAATCCGCCCGCCTCGATCGCCGCACGCCGGGCGCGCAGGCCGCTGGCGATTTCGCCGAGGCTGCGCGCGCCGACCAGCGGCACATCCCGCGCCGCGAGCACGGCGTTGAGCGCGGCTTCGGTGTCGGGCGCCTCAATCGCCGCGAGAATGTCCGCCTCCAGAGGACGCGACGCAGCGTCCAGCACAGCGCGCACGCCGCCCTCCTGACGGAAGGCGCGCTTCAGGAGATCGGTGGTGACGGCGGGCAGATCGAGTGCATCTATGCAAGCCGGGAAGATCGCAAGGTCGCCGGTCACGATGGCTTTCGGCGACACGCCGCAGGCTTCGACCGCGCGGTGCACCAGCGCGAAGAGTTCGGCGTCCGCCGAGGGATCAGCGGCGTAACCGAAGCGCTCGACGCCAACCTGCGTGAACTCGAACGGATCGTCCTGCGCGGCCGGAAGGCGGAAGGCGCGGGCCGCGTAGGTATAGGTCTTGACCGAAGGGCCAGCTTCGAGACGGGCCGCTTCGAGACGGGCCGCTTCGAGACGGGCCGCTTCGAGACGGGCCGCCTCGCGCTGCGCCACGGGCAGCGTCAGGTCGGGCCGCATGGCCATTTCTGCGCCGCGATTGTCGGTGAACACGCAGAGGCGCGCGCGCACGGCCTCGCCGGATAGTTCCAATGGAATGTCCGCAGGCAGAACATAATCGGGGTCAATGGGCGTGCCGCCGGCCGCTTCGAACACCGCGCGCGCGACTGCCACCAGGGCGTCGTGGTTCATGTCTGCGCCTCGACGATGGCGCGTACGGCGGCAACCATCTGGTCGCGCGGCACTTCGATCTGGCCGGGGCGGGCCTCGCGGTATTCCTCGTTGGAGGTGATTGCCTGCGCCTTCAGCGCGCCCATTTCGAGATCCTTTATCGTCACCGTGCCCTTGGCGACTTCATCGCCGCCGACGATGACGACGGCGGGCGAGGCGCGCCGGTCGGCATACTTCATCTGCGGGCGCATGCCGGAGGCGCCCATATAGGCCTCAGCGCGAAGGCCCGCGCGGCGCAGCTCGGCAGCGAGGCCGAGCGCGAGGCCGGGATTGTCTTTGTCCAGATTGAGCACGACGACGGGGCCGTCGAGCTTTGTACCTTCGCCCATGATGGCCAGCGCGGCGGCGAGGCGCGAGATGCCGATGGAGAAGCCGGTTGCGGGGACCGCCTCGCCGGTGAAGCGCGCGACAAGGTCGTCGTAGCGCCCGCCGCCGCCTATGGAGCCGATGCGGTAGGCCTTGCCGTCCTCGCCGGTGACTTCGCGCAGCAGCTCAGCCTCGAAGACGGGGCCGGTATAGTATTCCAGTCCCCTGACCACGGACGGATCGATCTTCACGTCGTCCTCCGGTGCGCCGAGCGCTTCGAGGGCGAGGGCGATGGCTTCAAGTTCGGCGAGGCCCGCCTTGCCTTCCTCAGTGAAGCCGGCGGCCTTGGCGAGATTGGCGAGCGTCACGGCGCGCGTTGCCGCGCCCGCTTCAGCAAAGGCCAGCACGCGCTTCACGGCGGCTGCATCCAGCCCGGCGCCCTTGGTGAAGTCGCCGCTTTCGTCCTTGCGGCCTGCGCCGAGGAGGTCTGCGACGCCCAAGGCGCCGAGCCGGTCAAGCTTGTCGAGCGCACGCAGGATGGCGAGGCGCGTGCCGGTTTTTTCGGCGCCGACGGAGTCGAGCACACCGTTGAGCAGGCGGCGGGTGTTCACGCGGATCACGAATTCGCCGGGCTTCATGCCGATGGCGCGCAGGGCTTCAGCGCCCATCGCGATCATCTCGGCATCCGCATGGAAGCCGGGGGCGCCCACCGTGTCGGCGTCACATTGCCAGAATTCACGGAACCGGCCGGGGCCGGGTTTCTCGTTGCGCCAGACCGGGCCCGCGGCGTAGCGCCGGAACGGGCGGCCGAGACCCTGGCCCTGCTCCGCCACGAAACGGGCAAGCGGCGCGGTCAGGTCGTAGCGCAGCGCCATCCATTGCTCGTCATCGTCCTGGATGGCGAACACGCCCGCGTTCGGGCGGTCGGCATCCGGCAGGAACTTGCCGAGCGCGTCGGCATACTCCAAGGCGCTGGTCTCCAGCGCTTCAAAGCCCCATTGGCGATAGACGCCGGTGACTGTTTCGACGAGGCGTGCCTTCGCATGGATCATTCCTTCCCGATTGTCGGGAAAGCCGCGCGGCTTGCGGGCGAGATCCTTGCCGGAGAGGGGGGCATCGGTCATGGGCTGGGCCTGTGTACGGAGTTCGCCCCGCACCTAGCGCCGGGGGGCGGCTGCGGCAAGGGCGGGGTCGTCCCGCCAGCGGCCATCTGTTGTCTGCCCATTCCGGCGCAAGCCGGAAACCAGCCTGAGCCCGACAAGCCTGAGCCAGACAAGCCTGGGCCCCGGCTTTCGCCGGGGTGAGCGGAGATGAAAGGTCGGTTTCCCAGGGCAGGGACACCTTTTCCCGGCCCCTCATTTCCGCTAGCTCAATCACACCGGGCCCATGTGGGCGCCCGGACAGGCGTAAGCGCCCAAGCCCCACTCTTCGGCCCATGGGCCATGAGTGAAGAGGCTATTTATGACGGCTCCTACCCTCGGTGAGTTGACCGCCGCGAGCCTGCGCATCGGCTGTCTCGGCTTTGGCGGGCCAGCCGGGCAGATCGCGCTGATGCACCGCATCTTCGTCGACGAGAAGAAATGGATCGGCGAGCAGGAATACCTGCACGCCCTCAACTACTGCATGCTGCTGCCGGGACCGGAGGCGCAGCAATTGGCGACCTATGCAGGCTGGCAGCTGCACGGGGTGCGGGGCGGACTGATTGCGGGGCTGGCGTTCGTACTGCCGGGCGCGCTGCTCGTGTTCGGGCTGACCTGGCTCTATGCGACATTGGGCACAACGCCGGTCGTCAGTGCGCTGTTCTACGGCATCAGGGCGGCGGTGATCGGGTTCATCCTCGAGGCGCTCTGGAAAGTCGGCAAGCGAGCGCTGAAGACGCGGGGGGATCTGGTGATCGCGGTGCTCGCCTTCCTGGCCCTCTTCCTGTTTGTCTTACCCTTCCCGCTGGTGATCGGCGCGGCGGCGGCATTGGGGCTGGCGCGCAGCCTGACAGGGCCTGCCCCTGAACTCGCGGGCGCCGGGGCGAAATCCGCTTCGCCCAAAGCGGGCCAAGCATTTGCAACTGCCTTCGCCTGGTCAGCAGTCTGGCTCGCCCCCCTGGCCGGAGCGCTGGCGGTACTCGGGCCGGACCATGTGCTGACGCGGGTGGGCATGCTGTTCTCGAAGCTCGCTCTGGTGACGTTCGGCGGCGCATACGCCTTGCTCGCCTATCTGCAGCAGCAGGCGGTCGAGGCAGAAGGCTGGCTGACGGCGGCGCAGATGATCGACGGGCTGGGGCTGGCTGAGACGACGCCGGGGCCGCTGGTGCTGGTCAACCAGTTCGTCGGCTTCATGGCGGGCTGGCAAGCGGAAGGCGGCGGGCTGATGCTGGCAATGCTCGCCGCCCTGATGGCGAGCTGGTGCACCTTCGCGCCGTCCTTCGTGTGGATATTTGCCGGCGCGCCCTTTGCCGAGGGGCTGCGCCGCAGCCGGCTGGCGACTGGCGCGCTGAGGGCGATCACGGCGGCGGTATTTGGGATCATCGCCAAGATCGCGCTGGTGTTCGGATTTGCGGTGCTGTTCCAGG
>CALGEF010000339.1 GCA_937881755.1 uncultured Acidobacteriota bacterium | reverse complement strand
AGCGCGCAGATTGCCACGCTACGGCGAAGATGTTGGATCATGATGTGTATCTCCCTTTTGCGTATCTTCTACATAATGGCGGGACTCACGGCAAAAATCTTCCGAAAAATAACGCCCGGTTCAATCCGTTGAATTCACTCAAAACGGGTTCTTCCATCAGTATCAGTGTCGATGAGCCTGGTCGTTTTTCAGACGACAGTCTATGTGATCATCCGGGATAGAACAGTTAGGTTCCGGACGCATCGCGTTCGATCGGCAGGCTGAACTGTTCGTGGGAGCGAGCGCCTCATCCAACTCATGGAGCAACATTTCCCGGAAACCCAAGAACGCCATGGCGTAGGTCAAGAGGGATGGCTTGGGGCAGGCCCTAGGCACCGGCCATAAAGATTGGAAACGAGCAAGGCAAACTGCATCAAGAGCCTGCCAACATAAGGGCAGAAGCAGCAGTAGCCAAAGTTGAAGCCGTCGCCGATCTCTTGTGGGCTGCTACGCACGAACTCGATTACGATGCTGTCCTGCGGCGTGGTGGAGGCCTTGGTCTGCCAAAACTACGCGACGTCCAATCAAGGTTCCACCCGCCACGTTGACCACGCGCAGCCGAGAACCGGGCGCGTGCATCTCAATGATGAGAATGAGTCACCGCAAGTCGACCATTATCTATTCATTACAGAAAGTTACAACATAATCTACATGTTTTTCAACATGTCGAAATGCCATGTTCAGACATGTTCGTGGGTAGGTCCGCTTGACGGCCTTGCGCGGCTTGCTCGCCATTTTACGGTGCTATAGAACCCAAAGTTGTAAATTCGACGCAAAAGGTCATTTCATATGTCGAAATCCGAAAGACACAGCGCGATCGTCCCGATTTTCCAGAACGCCAACAACCAGTTACATCCGAACCGTACTTTTGTTTGTTTCGGGGTCGCCCGCGGCGGCACGAGCGCCGTGGCTGGTACGATGCAGCGTCTCGGGGTGTTCATGGGGTCTGATTTGCCCAATAATTACGAGGATCCCCGCTTCGGTCCGGGCGTTCCTTTGGCAGAAATGAGGGACACGATCTCAGGGCGCAATGCGGCGCATCACGTATGGGGGTGGAAATTCCCAGCCGCAGCAAACTACCTTGAGCAGCTGCATAACAGTTTGCGCAACCCATGTCTGATTGTCGTTTTCCGCGACGCTGCAGCGACGATGAAGGGCCATGTGCGCTGGCACAACCGTGACATTCTTCACGCTGCTCATGAGGTCATGATGCAACAACAGAAGAATTGGTACCTTTTGGAGCGCTGGCGGGTGCCTACATTATTGATTTCATACGAGAAAGCTCTGCTGTCCCCCCAGTTGTTCGCCATGGAACTGGCGCAACTTATGGGTATGCCGGAACCAGACGAAACAGCGTTGGCGGAAATCGCGGCATTCCTTGCGCCAGGAAGCTATAAGTGATCTTCCAAACACCTCTGTTACCGTGGACAGTCGGTAACCTGGTCGTCAACGCCTATCCGTTCGCGGCGAATCGGATTAGAAAAGGCGGGTCCGTGCAAAAATTTGGGGACACCATGACTGAATTGACTGCCGATACGGTCCTTTCCGTGACAACGGAT